>JAUXJP010000217.1 GCA_030624695.1 Candidatus Dadabacteria bacterium
ACTCCGATTGCCGACGAAGATCGACGGTTCTGGTCCTTCCAACCGTTAGCGCGTCCGGCGGTGCCGGCCGCAGAACGTTCCGACCGGTTACGCACCGCGGTTGACGCTTTCGGTCTGGCCCAGCTGGGTCGCAAATCCATCGTTTACTTGTTTTCCGTTATCTACAATGCTGTTTACCCCTGCCTGTGAAATCCTTATATATGCACTGTAAAAATTATTTTTAGACGGGAATTCCGCTTTAATATTATAAAATATAAATTCACCACTGCTTAGATGCTGGTCCTGTTGCGCTACTTCAACAAAAGCCCTGAAATAACCGGCAGGTACAGCAGGCTCAAAAAACAGTGGGTATGCATACTTAATTGATTTCTGTTTAGCGGGAGGAAGTTTTGTCTGGAATTCACCACTGAATTCAAACTGGCCTGTCAGCGGATTAATAAGAACAAGCTGGCGGTCATGCACAAAATTACGCATCGGGTTTACTATATGTGCCGCGACTTTTGCAGCTCCATTATCAGTGTTGTATAACCATTCCGAGGTTTTTTCCAGACCGTAGCCCAGCGGGGTACCGATCAGTGGCGTGGCTAAAAGGTCAGGAACTGACGGAGTTTCAACAAGCCCTTCGATCGTGTATTCAAACAACGTGCTCTGCACAGCAGATCCCAGAAAAGACGACCAAAAACCATGGCCCATCTGCCTGTAATAGAGAAAGGACATTGCGCCCGAGAAAGGGTGAACCACATAATTGGTAAAGAAAGTATCGCCATCATCTGTAACCGGCCACTGCGAAACATTGTCCCACCAATCTTCAAGGGAAGTATCGAACATCCTCGAATTCTTGTTTCTTACATAGAAAAACCGGAATACCCATATAAATGTGTAGTAAAGAGCGGTATCGCGAAGAAAATCCTTTGCACCAAGCTGAGCATCTTCATTTTCGTTTATTAAGGTATCCCCATCGGGCACTGTCACGTCGTAAGGAGTCTTTTCAGCCAAGTATTTCTCAAATGTTGTATTCTGGGCATGAGATACAGAAAAACATAGAGAAATGTTGCTTACAATTAATATAAAGTATATAAAACGTTTCATAAATCGCTTAAATTGTTTTTATTTAATTTATCTTACAAGAGAATGAAGATAAGAAATTATAATATAAAAATAATTATAAAAAAGGAATTTTTATAATTTTCTTTACCCTGGCCTCCCATGTATATTCCTCCACTTTATAAGATGCATTCTTTGATAAAGTATTCATATATTCAGGATTATCCAGTAAGTTATCCAATTTGTCACAGAATGAATCCATATTTTCCGGTTCGAAGAGAGCAGCAGTTTTTCCATCTTCAAGTATTTCAAGAATAGTCGGTAGTGCACTCGACAAAATGGGTTTCCCGGCAGCCATATATTCAAATAGTTTTATTGGTGAAGTAAATTGTGATGCATTGGTACCACCCTTTATAGTAATTTCACAGGAATATGGAATTACCAGGATATCAGATGCTAACAAATATTTTGGTACAGAAGAATGGCTTACAAATCCTGTTAACTCAAAGTTATTAATTTTTTTTGAATTTATTGCCTTTTCATATTTTTCATTATCTTCCCTGAGTCCCCCTACAACAAGAAAGTGGAGATTTTTATACTTCTCTGCCGCACTTATTAGCAGTTCTATACCCCTACCACTATAGGTATTGCCGCAGTAACAAACAATTTTTTTATCTCCGGGAAGTCCAAGTTCTTTTCTTAGCTGCTCCTGTGTTTCAGAATTTTCAAAACTTTTGAGATCAACTCCGTTGTGCGCCACAACAAGTTTTTTTTCATCAAGTCCCTCTTTAAGATAGATGTCGGCAAGCCCCTTCGAATTTGTAGTAAACCTTTTTAAGTTGTCCGAATTCTTAAACCCGTTGAACATCCACCTGGCAGCACCATTAACAAGTGGATGGTGTGCATCATATATTGTGGGTATTCCGAACCACTTTGTTGCAAAATATGCAAACACAATATTTCTTGTGACAACAATGTCATAACTGCCTTTTTTGAAGAAGCAGTATATTGAGCTTGCAAAACCATGAACACCCTGTCTCCCGGGGATATCTGTATAAGGGATTGTTTTGATTTTAAATTTGTCTTTGATTCCATAATAATCAAAAATGTCCCTACTCTTATCATAATCCGGAAATATCAGTTCTACATTAAGGCCCATACCCTTCATTGCCTGGCACATCTTCATCATATGTATAGCACTAGCACCCTTTGAGAATAAGGGCGGGCTGCCAACATAAAGGATCTTAAGGTTTTCAGTTTTTTTCATTTAGCTGGACTATAACTTTCAATTAATTTCTGTTTTTAAGTAATAAGGTACGATATAATAACATTTTTAAAAAATAGAAAACAAAATCAATATGAAATATAAAATTATAAGAGGTTTCCACGATATACTCCCCGGGGAAATAGAAAGATGGCATTTTATTGAAAATGCCGCAAGAGAGGTTTTTGAATCCTACGGGTTTAACGAATTAAGGCTTCCGGTCATCGAATCTACGGATATCTACTGTACCGGAATTGGTGATACCACTGATATTGTTGAAAAGGAGATGTATACATTTGATGACAGGGACGGGTCTTCCCTGACATTAAGGCCAGAGGGCACGGCAGGTGTTGTACGTTCATTTATTGAGAATTCATTTTACAAAAAATCACCCGTTTCCAGGTTTTATTATATAGGCCCTATGTTTAGGCATGAACGCCCTCAGAAAGGAAGGTACAGGGGGTTCAACCAGATTGGCTGTGAATTTTTTGGATCAGCCAATGCAGCTGCCGATGCCGAGATTATACTTATGCTCTGGTATTTCTTCCAAAAAATCGGGTTTACCGACTCAGTTAAAATTGAGATAAATTCCATAGGCGACGAAGAATCAAGAAACAATTTTAAAACAG
>JAUXJP010000214.1 GCA_030624695.1 Candidatus Dadabacteria bacterium
ATATCTGTTTTAGTTTTTTATCATCTTGAGAAAACCCTTTCCTAGAGTATATTTAAGCTACTTTCTATCAAATTTTAATAAAGGAGTTTATCTTGGATTTAATATTTTCCGGGAATCTTACACTTATAACTTTTTTTCCGCTTATCGGGATATTGATTGTCCTGCTTGTTTCAGCAATATTTGATAACTCCCTTAAGCATCTAAAAATAGGTGTACTTGTTGTCTCGGTAATTGAATTTTTGATATCAATACCACTCTTTACAAAGTTTCAAAACTCATACGCAGATATGCAATTTGAGCAGCAAATACCATGGTTGACTGACCTTGGTGTAAGTTATCATGTCGGCATAGACGGCATAAGCCTGTTCCTTGTTTTACTTACTACATTTATTATTCCTGTAACTATCCTTGGGACCTGGAACTCCATAGAAAAAAGTATGAAGGTCTTTATGATACTGATACTTCTACTTGAGACCGCACTTATTGGGACATTTGTTGCACTTGACCTGATACTGTTCTTTGTATTCTGGGAAGCAGTCCTTATACCCATGTATTTTATTATTGGTATATGGGGTACAGACAGAAGGATCTATGCTGCGGTTAAGTTCTTTCTCTATACTGCATTTGGCAGTGCACTAATGCTGATTGCTATCTTTTTTCTATACTTTGTTCATAAAACCCAGTTTGGATTTGCATCGATGGATATTATGGATTTATATAATGTTGTACTTCCATTTGGAGGAATTTTAAGTCCTCAGGGTCTATGCTTTTTTGCTTTTCTTCTTGCTTTTGCAATTAAAGTCCCAATGGTTCCATTTCATACATGGCTTCCTGATGCCCATGTGGAAGCACCTACAGCCGGAAGTGTTATACTTGCCGCGGTATTGCTGAAAATGGGTACATATGGATTCTTAAGGTTTTTACTTCCTCTCTTTCCCGAAGCCACAGTTGCATATGTCCCGATACTTTCAGTAATTGCTATTATCGGCATTATATACGGGGCCATGGTTGCATTTGCTCAAAAAGACCTGAAAAAACTGGTTGCCTACTCCAGTGTTAGTCACCTGGGTCTTATAATGCTTGGTATTTTTGTACTCAATGTACAGGGACTTGACGGAAGTATTTACCAGATGATAAGCCATGGGCTTTCAACCGGAGCATTGTTTTTGCTTGTGGGAATGATATACGACAGGAGACATACAAAGAAAATTAACGAATTCGGCGGACTGGCAAAGGTAATGCCCGTGTTTGCAGTTTTCTTTATGCTGGCAACTCTTGCCTCTATTGGGTTGCCGTTATTAAACGGTTTCATCGGTGAATTTTTAATACTTCTCGGTGTATTTAAATCAAGTTATATTTTTGCAGCATTTGGTGCAACCGGGCTTATACTAGGGGCGGTTTATATGCTCTGGGCATACCAGAGAGTTATGTTTGGCCCTCTGGATAAAGAACAAAACAAGGTCCTTAGCGACCTGAATCTCAGAGAAGTTTCACTCATGATACCGATAGCTGTAATGATTATAGTAATGGGTGTTTATCCAAAACCGTTCCTGGAAAAAATAGAACCTTCCGTAAATAAACTTTTATCTGAAAAGTTTAAAGTAGCCATGGAAAACACAGATACGCAGAATAGTTTTCTGCAGTATGTTAAATTTGAATAATGTCCTTTAAAAAACTGATTACCAAGAAAGTTGAATTTTCCGCTTCCCACAGATATTGGAACCCTGACTGGGATGACGAGAAAAACAAAGAAATTTTCGGGAAAAACACATCCCCCCTTGGACATGGACATAACTTTCATCTCGAAGTTACTGTAGAAGGGGAGATAGACAATCATACGGGGATGGTGATTAACCTTTTTGACCTCAAAGCCATACTTGCCGGGGTACTTGAGAAATACGACCATAAATACCTGAATGAAGACCTTGAAGTGTTCAAAAAAATAATTCCCACTCCTGAAAACATTGCAAAACAACTCTGGAATGATATAGAAACAGAACTGGAAAACAGGAAAACAGAGTGCACCCTATATAAGGTGAGGCTTTATGAGACACCTGACCTCTATGTTGATTACTGGAAGAGTTAGATATGGATAAAGTTTACATGACAAGGGCATTTAACTTTTCTGCCGGGCACAGGCTCTTTATCGAAGGTCTTTCCGAAGAAGAAAATAAGAAATTATTTGATAAATGTGCAAACCCAAGTGGGCACGGGCATGATTACAGGGTTGAAATGATGTTTAACGGTGAGATCTCGCCGGAGACGGGGATGATTATCTCCAGGAAGGAAATGGACGAGTCGGTTAATGAAGTAAAAAATGATTTTGATTACAAAAGAATTGACCTTGAAATACCTTATTTTAAAAAATATCAATCCACAGTCGAAAATATTGCTCTATATATATGGGACAAAATGTTTGCAAAATACCAGGACAGACTTTCTTATATTAAGGTATGGGAAAACGAGAGAAGCTATTTTGAATATCACAGGGAGGCACTACGATGAAGGTTGAAGACGCTGTTAAAGGGATATTAAATGAAATCGGGGAAGATCCCAACAGGGAAGGGTTAAAGGATACTCCTGAACGTGTAAAGAGACTGTATAAGGAAATTACAAGCGGATATAATGAAGATCCAAATGAAATCATAAATGGTGCAATATACGAAATAGACTATGATGAGATGGTAATTATTAAAGACATTGAGTATTACAGCCTTTGTGAGCACCATTTGCTGCCATTTTTTGGCAAAGCCCAAATTGCATATATACCGAAGAAGAAGGTCATAGGATTGAGTAAGATTCCAAGGATTGTCGAAGTCTATGCAAGAAGACTCCAGGTACAGGAAAGAATGACTGTACAGATAGCAAATTTTTTAAATGAAACCCTGAAGCCAAAAGGGGTAGCCGTGGTTGTAAACGGATATCATCTTTGTATGGCAATGAGAGG
>JAUXJP010000120.1 GCA_030624695.1 Candidatus Dadabacteria bacterium
GAGAAGGAAAAATTTATGGAACACTTGTGTATGCATCAAAAACCAATGTGCTGGATTCACTTAGTGTAGACCTTAGTAATATACATACAGACCTCATAACAACTTTTACAAAGTCTGGAAAGGACTTCCCTGAATTTGATGGATCAATCAATGGTAAGCTGAATATTATTTTTGCAGATAAAAAATCAGGGGGTGTAAGTGGAAACTTTAACTTTATATCCAACAATATGTCTATCAAAAAGTTGAAATTTGAGGGCTTAAGACTTCCAAGTTATAGTGACCTCCATGTAAATTTAAACGGGAAAATTGAAAAGAAAAAAACAGTAATAGATGAATTTAGATTTAGGAACAATGACTTCGACCTTCTACTAATAGGTTCCATGCCACTTTTATGGGACATAAAAAAGGGTGGGAAGTTAGACCTTTCATTAAACTTAAACTTTAAATCCGATGCAGCAAAAATGGGGCTTCTTCAAGCGTTTATGAAAAAGGAGACAGATGGATCACTATCGGCAAAAATTGCCGGTACACCATCAAAGCCCAAATTTGTCAAAAGCGAAAAACTATAAAGTTCTTTCCCGATTTTGCTGAAGAAATAATAAATATTTAAATTACAGCATAAGATATATTTGACATAAGTTTTTGCTAAAGCTATCATTTGATCAAATTCCATTCCAGTATCCCGAATAAATGAAATCTTCTAAAAGTTTAAGCAAATCAAGAGAAAAAATAGACATTATTGATGAGCAGATTCTTGATCTCATAAATCAGCGCGGCAGTATAGCACTCGAAATATCCTCTCAGAAACAAAAAAATTCACTAAAGATTTATGACCCTGCAAGGGAAAAAGAGATAGAAAAAAGGCTCAAGTCAAAAAATTCCGGCCCACTTTCAAATGACTTTGTGATTTCTATTTTTAAAGAAATAATTATTGGCTGCAGGGGCCTTCAAAACCCAACTAAAGTAGGCTATCTAGGACCAGAAGGAAGTTTTTCTAACCAGGCGGCTTTTCATAAATTTGGAAGTTCCTCCAAACTGGTACCTCTGGGTAGTTTTGAAGAAGTATTCGAAGAAGTAAATAAAAAAAGAATGGAATTTGGGATAATACCAATTGAAAATTCCGTTGAAGGTTCAATTGGCAGCGTCCTTGATATTTTGCTTGCATGGGACCTGATAATAACTTCTGAATACTTCGAAAAAGTAAGTCATTACCTGATCTCTAAAACCGGAAACAAAAACAGTATTAAGACCGTAGCCTCTCATCCGCAGGCGCTTGGCCAGTGCAGAAAATGGTTAAACAGAAATTTAAGCAAGGTGGATCTACTTGAAACACCAAGCACTGCAACAGCAGCAAAACTTGTGTCAACTGATACCAAAAAAGCTGCTATCGCAAGTCTTCATGCTGCTTCCATTTACAAATTAAAAATTATTCAAAGTAATATTGAAGACAGTGCACAAAACACTACAAGGTTTTTAGTAATCGGACGTGAACCGAGCCCGGTTACCGGAAATGACAAAACCTCCATTGCTTTTTCCTTAAAAGATGAGCCGGGTGCACTTCAGAAATCACTGTTTCATCCATTTGCCGAAGCCGGTATTAATCTTACCAAGATTGAATCGAGGCCCTCAAAAGACAGGCCCTGGGAATACAATTTTTTTGTTGATCTTTTAGGCCATTCAGAAGATAAAAAGGTAAAAAGTGTATTACGCAAAGTAGAAAAGAAATGTATTTTTCTTAAAATCCTGGGTTCTTATCCTGTTGGTAAAAATAACTGATATTTAATGGAGTATTTGCAACAACGCAATGAAACCGCTAAAACAGGTTAGTGACCTGATACCTTATGTGCCCGGAAAGCCCGTCGAAGAACTTGAAAGAGAGTTGGGTATTACCGGTTCTATAAAAATTGCTTCCAATGAAAATCCACTTGGCCCTTCCGGACTCGCAGTAGAAGCAGCCCTGAAAGCTATAAATGAAATAAACAGGTATCCGAATGGGGACTGTTTCTATCTAAAAAGGAAGCTTGCAGACAAACTTGGTGTAAATGAGAGTAATCTTATAATAGGCAATGGTTCCAATGAAGTAATTGAAATTATTGCAAGAACATACTTATCTGATAATGATGAAGCTATTTACGGTGAACATGCATTTATTGTTTACCCCATAGTGACCCAGGCAGTGGGTGCAAAACATGTGGTTTCCCCTATGCCTGACCTTGTGCATAACCTTGATGATTTTGCCTCCAGGATTACAGAAAAAACTAAAATAATTTTTCTCGCAAACCCCAACAACCCAACTGGTACAATTTTTAAAAGAAATGAATTTGATAATTTTTTGAGACGCGTACCGGATGAAATAATAGTTATAGTTGATGAAGCTTATTTCGAGTATGTAGATGACCTGGAATACACAGATTCACTCCAGTATCAACAAAACAGAAATAATATTGTTACGGTAAGGACATTTTCAAAAATATATGGGCTTGCAGGCCTTAGAGTTGGTTACGGCGTAGGTTCCGAAGATTTAATTTCTTACGTTAACCGGGTGAGAGAGCCTTTTAATGTAAACAGCATTGCCCAGGCTGCAGCAGAAGCAGCACTTGATGATACTGAGCACATAGAAAATACTAAATCCGTAAATAGGGCAGGCCTTGATTATCTCATAGAACACTTTAATAAAATGGGAGTAAAGTACACGCCTTCTTTTACAAACTTTATTCTGATAAATTTAGAAAATGACCCAATGCCGTTATATAATAAACTACTAAAGGAAGGTGTAATTGTAAGGCCGTTAGGAGGTTACGGACTAAAAAGCCACCTACGGGTCAGCATCGGCCTTGAGAGTGAAAATAAGAGGTTTATTTCAGCACTTAAGAAGGTATTAAACAAATGATAGTAGATAAAATGACTGTAATTGGACTTGGCCTTATAGGTGGATCAATCTGCAGTGCTGTTAAAAAGTATGGCCTGGCGGGTGAAGTTGTGGGTTTTGATACTGACAGCGGAGCCAGGGAATACGCAGAGAAAAACGGATTTGTTGATAACTGCCTTGAAAGTTTAAACCAAAAAAATGATTCAGGCCTTGTAGTAGTTGCGACATATGTAGACAGGATTGCCGAGACGGTGAGGGAAATAGCCCCTTATCTGAATAAAGGCTGCATAATAACAGATGTTGGAAGTGTAAAATTGGACGTTGTTGAATCTGTTGAAAGCTTTTTGGACAGGGATCTTATTTTTATCGGTTCACACCCCATAGCAGGTAGTGAAAAACCTGGTATTGAGAATTCTGATCCAAACCTGTTCAAAAGTTGTAATGCTATAATAACACCTTCCGAAAATACCGATGAAGAATTCATAGATTTTATTAGCAATTTTTGGAGGGCAATTGGATCCGATGTAGTTAGAATGGATCCTGCCCTTCATGACAAAATTTTTGCTTATGTAAGCCATCTTCCTCATGTTGCTGCGTATGCTTTAGTAAATACATTGAGCTCTTCGGATATAGAAAATATTTTTTCCTACTCGGGCGGAGGGCTTAAAGACTACACACGGATTGCATCAAGTTCTCCAGAGATGTGGAAGACCATATTTATGCAGAATAAGGAATCTTTACTCGAATGTATTAGGAACTTTAAAAATAATCTGGAATTAATTGAATCTGCAATTGAGGAAGAGAATCTAAACAATCTCCAGGCAATTCTTGAGAAAGCCCAAAAAAATAAATTGTCTCAGTAAAAAGGGTAACTTTTATGACTAAAAAAAATAAAAAATCAGAAGAAGATTGGAAAAACAAACTAACCGACCAGCAGTACAGGGTGACAAGGCTTAAAAGTACTGAAAGGCCTTTTACGGGTGAACACAACAATAACAAGGATAAAGGTGTATATAGATGTGTTTGCTGTGATACGGAACTGTTTGAATCCGATGCCAAGTTTGATTCAGGGTCAGGCTGGCCGAGCTTTTATAGGCCATCGAATAAAGAAAATATCAAAGAAGAAATGGATAGTGGCCACGGTGAGGCAAGGGTTGAAGTACTTTGCAGTAAATGTGATGCACACCTCGGCCATGTATTTCCCGACGGGCCTAACCCGACCGGGTTAAGATACTGCATTAACTCCACATCCCTTGATTTTAAGAAAGAAGAAAAAGAGTGAATTTTAATACAGTATTGTGTTAAAATTTAAAATGTGGCCAAGGGGAGCAGTATCAGGGAAAAAAAGGAACTGCTACTAGACAGTACCTTTAAGAAGATAGGCCTTATATACCATGAAGGCCTATACGGCTTTATTGAATCAAAACCCGCTTATAATGAAGAACTCGTTAAACTAGAAGAAAAAATCCAGTATATATGCAGATCTGATATTAAATCGGTTGATGAACTTCGAAAAGAGCTTTCAAAGTATTACGGGATTCATCAGCGTGCCTCAAGGGCATATGAGATAATTAATGAGAACTAAAATATCAATC
>JAUXJP010000142.1 GCA_030624695.1 Candidatus Dadabacteria bacterium
AAACTGATTATAAATATTATTAAAATAAGTTTTAATTTCATAAAGTTAAGTTCAAAGTATATAAGATAATCAGAAAATGTTAATTAATTTAAAAAATCCTGAAGGTGTAAATATAAAAATTATTATTTTTTACAAAATAATAGTTATTTATTAGGTAGAACAATTAAAAATTAATATAGCAATTTTAAGGATTTAAAAGACCAGGTTGAGGATTAAGCAAAGAGAAAATGGTATCAGTTAAAGAAGTTGATAAATGGCTCCAGCCTAATATTGGATATTAGGTCATTGCATTGACAACTGATTCATAAAAAAGATAAAGCCCAAGAGCCACTTCGTTTACATGGTCCGGGTCATTATATGATTGCCAGATACCACTTAGGTCTATCCTTATAGGTAATGTTACAAAAAGAATTAATGATAATGTAAAAATAAGATTTTTAATCATAATCCCGCCCCTTAAAACAATCGCTACTGCGATCCAGCCGACTTAGATTATGATCCTTAGTCCTGTGATTTTGCGCCCCAGTTTTTCAAAAGGTTAGCCTTTTAGGTAGATGAAATTGATTATACGATAATGATTGATTTGTTGTCAACTATTATTAATCAATATTGGTATTTAATCCAAAAATATTTATGCTAATTTATTAATAAAAAAAGGTGGTAACCATGAGTAATTCGATATTAAACGTATATCTGGCCGGTGAGATCCATTCTGACTGGAGAGAAATAATAGTCGAAGGATCGAAAGAAAAAGGGTTAAGTGTAGTTTTTACCAATCCTGTTACAGATCATGAAGCGAGTGATGTGTCAGGAGTAACGATTCTTGGCGAAGAAGATAAGCCGTTCTGGCGTGACAGGAAAGGTTCGGGACTGAACTCAATCAGGCGAATCAAGATGATAAAGGACTCCGATATTGTTGTGGTAAGGTTCGGCCCAAAATTTAAACAGTGGAATGCTGCTTTTGATGCGGGTTATGCAGCGGCACTGGGTAAATCTATTATAACGCTCCATGATGAGGAACATGATCATGCACTAAAGGAAGTAGATGAAGCATCAAATGCCACAGCCAGGACGCCCGGGCAGGTTGTTCAGATACTTGAATATGTGCTTTCATGATAATTGTTGTTGAATAATTTATAAGATGTATATTTAAATTCCCAATGGAAAATAAAAATATTAAAGCGATCTTTTTTGATGCTGCAGACACATTGTTTTATATAAAAGACGGGCTTGGGAACACTTATGCCGAACCTGCGAAAAAGTACGGCGTAAATCCTGACCCGGATGACCTGAAAAAAGCATTTTCAAAACACTTTCCTTCTGCTCCCCCGCTTGCATTTGAGACAAAAAATAATGAAGAGTTAAAAGTTCTCGAAAAAGCGTGGTGGTATAACGTTGTACACAATGTCTATTCGGATATAGGTATGTTTGAAGAATTCGATGACTATTTTGATGATCTTTTTGAGACTTTCAGGACAACCGCCTGGAAGATATACCCTGAAACAAAGGACGTACTCTCAGAACTAAAATCCAGGGAATACAAAATTGTTGTAGTTTCTAACTTTGATTCCAGGATTTACGATGTATGCAGGGGGATGGATATACTCGGCCAATTTGATGATTTCGTAATATCCAGTGAATCAGGATATGCAAAACCATCCGTGGAGATCTTTCAGCTGGCCCTAAAAAGAAACGGAATTATTGCGACTGACTGTGTACATATCGGTGATAACTATATGAATGATTATATCTGCCCGAACAGTATCGGTATGAATACAATTTTCCTCGACAGGGATAATGAACATCCCGATAAAGATATACATAAAATAAAAGACCTGAATGAACTTTTAAAAATCTTAAATTAGCGGAGAACGAAAATGACACAGGGGGCCTTACTCGCATTAGTTGTAGCCTGTATATGGGGAATTAACCCAATCTTTGAAAAATTTGCCTTGAAAAACGCGTCACCTTTTTCAGTAATCACAATAAGATTTATATTTACCGGTTTATGCCTGGCCGTTTATACAGTTTTTGCGGGAAGGGTTGATGAACTTGTAAAAGTTGATTCCAAGTCAATGATGTGGATTATTCTTTCAGGACTTGTTGGTGGGCTTATAGGTCTTTTTATATTCTTTGTGGCCTTAAAACAGGAAGATACCTCAAAGGTGTTGCCAATTATCGCTTCTTTCCCTATGTTTACAGCTATATTTGCTTATTTCCTTCTAGGTGAAACAATCTCACTACAAAGATTTATAGGGATTATGTTTGTAATTGTTGGGGTTGTTCTAATTAATTTAAAAGAATCGGTTATTGACTGATAAGTGCTTGTCTGATTCTTCCCTTGTAAAAAAGAGAAATGCCATTGACGGCCTTTTCGAAGCTTCTCTTATAGCAAACTGGACATATTCAAACTCCCAGCCCTGTGCAGTCCATTCATTAATTACATTCTCAATTTCAATATCAGTTACCGTTGCGAGTTCAACTACTTTGTATTCCATATAATTTTTTTCTTCGTATATTTTGTAATTGTGATATAAATATTTAAATAAGATTATACACAAGAAGAAATTAATAAAAGATTAAATACCATGAAAAATAATAAAACCAGAAGAATAAGGCCCTTTCAGAAAATATTAATTGCAAACAGGGGTGAGATTTCTATAAGGATACAGAGAGCATGCTCAGAACTTGGCATAACTTCCGTAGCAATATATTCAGAAGAAGACTATCTATCCCTGCACAGGGTTAAAGCTGACGAATCATATCTTGTAGGAAAAAATAAAGGCCCCGTAGAGGCTTACCTTGATATCAGGGGAATTATTGAAATTGCAAAGCAAAACAACGTGGATGCAATCCACCCCGGGTATGGGTTCCTTTCAGAAAATGCAGAACTTGTAAGAGAATGTGACAAAGCCGGGATTACGTTTATCGGCCCTAGTGCCGAATCAATCCTCCTAATGGGAGATAAAGCCGAGGCAAGGAGAATTGCCCAGAAGGTGAATGTTCCCGTAATACCGGGAACAGAAGAATTTGTTAAAACTGTGAAAGAAGCCAAAAAGTATGCGAAGAAAATTAAATACCCCGTTCTTATAAAAGCTGCTTTCGGCGGCGGCGGAAGAGGTGTGAGGGCCGTATACAATGAATCAGAGATAGAAGAAAATTTTAATGAAGCCAGATCAGAAGCTAAAACAGCTTTTGGTAATGATGCACTGTTTATAGAAAAATTTGTACAGAACCCAAAACATATCGAAGTGCAGATACTTGCAGACAGGTATGGAAATATCGTACATCTTTTTGAAAGAGACTGTTCCGTACAGAGAAGGTATCAAAAAGTAATTGAATTTGCACCTTCCTTAACCATATCGGATGAAACGAGGAAAAAACTTTATGCAGATGCAATAAAAATATCTGAAGGGTGCAACTACAGTAACGCAGGTACAGTGGAATTTCTCGTTGAAGAAGATGAAGAATATTATTTTATCGAGATGAACCCGAGGATCCAGGTCGAACACACCGTGACCGAACTGGTAACAGGAGTTGACATAGTCAGGGCACAGATAAGAATTGCCGAGGGTTATAAATTAACGGACAAATCTGTAGGCATTCCAAAAAAACCAAAGCTAAACGGTTTCGCCATACAGTGCAGAATTACCACGGAAGACCCAAAAAACAACTTTACCCCTGATATTGGTACTATAAACGATTACAGGTCACCCGGCGGATTCGGAGTTAGGCTGGATGCAGCAAGTGCCTTTGTAGGCGCAGCAATAACCCCGTATTACGATTCCATGCTTGTTAAACTCACTACTTTTGCAAATGACTATGAATCTGCGCTTAGCAAAATGCTAAGGGCATTAAACGAGTTTCGTATAAGGGGAGTAAAAAACAATATCCCATTTCTAATAAATGTTCTCAGCCACCCTGTATTTGTGAGCGGCAAGTGCAGGACCACTTTTCTCGATGAACACAGGGAAGTGTTTAATATCGAAGAACGCTCGGATAATATCTCAAAGA
>JAUXJP010000118.1 GCA_030624695.1 Candidatus Dadabacteria bacterium
CGCCGGTATCCCGGAAGACCCTGTTACAGGGTCCGCACATTGTTGTCTAGGCCCTTACTGGTCAACAAGGTTATACAAAACGAAATTGACCGGCTACCAGGCATCGGAGAGAGGCGGATTTGTATACGTTGAACAAAAAGATAAAAGGGTTTTACTTGGTGGAAAAGCAGTAACATTTTCATCAGGAAAATTTATGGATTGAAATATAGTATTTTTTCTGGTTAATTTATTTGTTATTTTTTTCTAATTTAACGGCGACGTAGCCAAGTGGTAAGGCAATGGTCTGCAAAACCATTATACCCCGGTTCGAATCCGGGCGTCGCCTCACCCAACCTTAAAAACAAAGGTAGCCCGGGTGGCGAAATTGGTAGACGCAAGGGACTTAAAATCCCTCGGGAGCAATCCCATGCCGGTTCAAGTCCGGCCCTGGGCATAACTATCCGTATATAATTTTCAGCTAAAAATTAAAATATTTTTGGGGGAATTTGGAATTATGGATTTAAATCAGTGGAGTAATCTTTCAAAATCTTCTTCTTTCTCGTCGTCATCTTCAAAATCGTCGTCTTCATCGAACTCTTCGTCCCAGTCCTCATCGTCAATAAGATCGTCGTCTAACAACTCATCGTCGTTGTCTTCAAATTCATCTTCGTCAAGTTCATCATCCTTTAAATATATGGTGTATTCAGACATTTTTTATCACCTCAAAGCATTTTACTCAAACGATACATTGCTACCCCTAAATGTCAAGAACAATTAAGACCTTTTAATTATGATAAGAAAAAGGGTGGAATAATTGTTTTTGTACCAGTAAAACGGGTGTTTCATAGATATTTGTTAAAGAAAAAACTAATTATTTTGAGTGCTTATAGAAGTTGACAAAATGAAGGTCTCGCATATATTAAAGTTGCGTTTAAAATATTAGGGAATACTACTCACTTAAAACAGGTAATAAAAATGGTAAAAATTGAAGAAGCAATTGAAGATATTAAAAACGGGAAAATTGTAATATTAGTTGACGATGAAGACAGGGAGAATGAAGGAGATTTTGTAGTTGCAGCTGAGTATGCTACCCCTGAAGCGATCAATTTTATGGCAACACACGGACGTGGTCTAATCTGTCTAGCTTTTACAAAGGAATATGCAGACAGGCTGGCACTACAGCCGATGAAACCCGAGAACAATAATGTTTCCCAACATACTGCATTTACTATACCGATTGATGCAGTTAAAGATGTAACCACTGGTATTTCCGCATATGACAGGTCAAGAACAATTTACCAGGCTATATCCGATGAATCTAAGCCTGAAGATTTTATAAAACCCGGACATGTATTTCCCCTGATTGCAAGAAAAGGAGGTGTACTAGTAAGGGCTGGCCATACAGAAGGGTCAGTTGATATTGCAAGGATAGCAGGACTTAAACCCGCATCGGTAATTTGTGAAATAATGAAAGACGACGGTGATATGGCACGTCTTGAAGACCTGAAATCAATTGCCAAAAAACATAATATTAAAATAGCCACAATTGCAGACCTTATTAGTTACAGGCTAGGAAAAGAAAAGTTTGTAAACAGGGTTGCCGAGGCAGAACTGCCTACTGAATTTGGGACATTTAAGTCGATAGTATATGAGAGTGAAATCAACCCTGTACATCACGTAGCATTGGTCAAGGGTGAGATTGATCCTGCCAAGGAGATACTTGTAAGAGTACATTCAGAGAGCCTTATAAGTGATGTATTTAATACCAAAAACTGCGATAGCAGGGCCAAACTGATTAAATCGATGGAAATTATCGAGGATGAGGGGTCGGGAGTTATACTATATATTCGATCAGAAAGTCATGGTAAAGGACTTGTAAATAAGATTAAGGAATATTCAATTAAAGGTAAAATTTCTGATCCAATGGACGGAAATGATGATCTCCAGTATAAAAGCGAATTAAGGAACTACGGCGTTGGGGCACAGATTCTTCGCGACCTTAATGTCAGGAAAATTAGACTCCTTTCCAATAATAATAAGAAGGTTAAGGGGCTTGAGGGGTTTGGCCTGAAGATAGTAGAAAAAGTACAACTCAACATTTCTGATGATTTACCAAATTTTGTAAAATTAAAAAGTATTAGTTAAATACAATAAAATCTTTATAATTATGCTAGAGGTTTAAAGATGGCAACAATAGAGGGTTCACTTAGCGCGAAAGGATTCAAATTTGCACTCGTTACAAGCAGGGTAAACGAACTGATTACAACCCAGCTTCTTGAAGGTGCAAAAAACACTTTACTAAGACATGGTGCCAGTGAATCAAATATTGATATAATCAAAGTGCCTGGATCTTTTGAATTACCATTTGCAGTCCAGCAGGCAGCCAAAAAAAAGAAATACAGCTGTATTGTTGCAATTGGTGCGATTATTAAAGGCCAGACTTCTCACTATGATTTTCTTTCCTCCCAGGTGACAAATGATCTCTCAAAAGTTGCCCTTGATACCGGGGTTCCGGTTACGCTAGGTGTTCTTACAACTGAAACTGTTGAGCAGGCGATAGACAGGTCCGGTGTAAAAGGCGGAAACAGGGGTAGTGATGCTGCATTGTCAGCTATAGAGATGGCCAATCTGGTTAAGGCCCTCTAATAATTCAACTCAATTATCCAATAAATTAATATGGGAAAGCGCAGACTTTCACGTGAACTTACACTTAAATTTCTATATCAATACGATGTTAATATTGAACAGAATAGAGAATTAAATAATTTTGATGAACAGCTGGAAGGGTTTTTTATTACCCAGGATGTTATTAACGATATTGAAATTAAAGATTTTTTTATTGTTTTGGCGAAGGGAGTATGTGATAACCGGGATAGTATCGACGAAATTATTTCTAAATATTCCGACAACTGGAAGGTATCAAGAATTTCAAGAATAGATATAAATATATTAAGAATCGCAATCTACGAAATGCTCAATTTGAGTAATATACCTCACCCTGTTACCATAAATGAAGCAGTGGATATAGCAAAGAAATATGGGAATAATGAATCAGGTTCGTTTATA
Source organism: Candidatus Dadabacteria bacterium (assembly GCA_030624695.1). Lineage (GTDB taxonomy): Bacteria > Desulfobacterota_D > UBA1144 > Nemesobacterales > JAJCZQ01 > JAJCZQ01. The sequence continues at coordinate 3,046 of JAUXJP010000118.1, forward strand.
AACGGAATTGTGGATAGGGTCAGGATAGCACTTGAAAAAGGTGAAAATTAATGATTAATGATGCAATAAAAAAGCTTGTTGAAAGAGTTGACCTAGAAGAAAACGAGATTTCCCTTATTTTTGAACAAATGATGAACGGGGAAATCACGGACAGCCAAATTGCGGCTTTTCTTGTTGCACTCAGGATCAAGGGCGAAACCATTCCCGAGATTACCGGTGCTTCCAGAATAATGCTCGATAAAGCAACAAAAATAAATCACAATTTTGAGAATGCTGTGGATTTATGCGGTACAGGTGGGGATAATCACGGAACTTTCAATGTTTCAACAACTGCAAGTTTTGTAGTCGCAGGTGCAGGAATCCCTGTAGCGAAACATGGAAACAGATCAGTCTCCAGTCCTGTAGGTAGTGCGGATGTTCTTGAAGCGCTTGGTCTTAATATTAATCTTGATGTTAAACAATCGGAACTATGTTTCAATGAAGTTGGGATTGCATTTCTTTTCGCGCCTTTATACCATCCAGCAATGAAAAATGTTGCTATGCCGAGAAAAGAGATTGCGATAAGGACAATCTTTAACCTGCTTGGTCCTATTCTTAATCCTGCTCTTGTTAAACGCCAGGTAATGGGAGTTTATGCCGAATCATTAATTGAACCTATTGCAAAAGTGCTCAGGAATCTTGGCTCGGAACATGCAATGGTCGTTCATGGTTCTGATTCCATGGATGAGATTACAGTTACAGGAACAACTTCTATTGCGGAGTTAAGGGACGGAATTGTTAAGACATACCAGTTTGACCCTTCACAGATTGGAATACCCAAGTATAAACTCGATGAACTCAAGGGTGGTAATAACAGTACAGAAAATGCAGAACTGGTTTTATCAATATTAAAAGGTGAAAGAGATGGAGCTATGCGGGACATAACATTACTAAATGCCGCCGCCGCTATTTCGGTATCCGGTATTAGTCCGGATTTTAACGGGGCAGTTGATATCGCGAATGAATCGATTGACAGTGGTAAGGCTCTAAAAAAACTTGAAGAATTAATAGAATTTACCCAAAACCGGAATTAATAGTAATGATTCTTGATGATATCGTTGAATATAAAAAGGGTGAACTCAAAAACACCAGGGAACTCATACCTCTTGTCGAACTTCAACACAAGCTCAAGGATCTGCAGTCACCTCTGGATTTTTATTCCATCGCTATTGCTGATAGTTCGCCAAAGATAATTTCCGAGATAAAAAAAGCTTCCCCTTCAAAGGGTATAATTTGTGAAAATTTTGATCCTATAAAAATTGCAAAATCATATGAAGTCAACGGGGCATCAGCAATATCTATTCTTACCGATGAAAAATTTTTTCAAGGCAGCCTCGATTATCTTTCTCAAATAAGAACGGTCGTCAATATTCCACTCTTAAGAAAGGATTTTACAATAGACCC
>JAUXJP010000106.1 GCA_030624695.1 Candidatus Dadabacteria bacterium
ATTTCAGATTGATATTGAAATGATTGATAATCCCGGAGGCGGTGAAGGCAACTGTGACTGCTGTGAGAATCCAAATCCGGAAATTGAAATTGATTTCACCTATCCGGAAGGTATGGGCAGTTACAAGCCAGGGACTGTTGTTAAAGCCGGGGATGGAAACTTATACGAATGCAGACCATTTCCAAACTCCGGATGGTGCAATGGAGTTGATTTTTACTACGAACCTGGTTCAGGTCTTGCCTGGCAGGATGCATGGATAAAACAAAACTAATTAGAATTGTAAGGGCTCCGGTATTTCCGGGGCCCTACCCTACCTTACCTTCTCAAAAGAAAATCAATCTCTTCTTCATCAGAAAATTCATCCATTTTATATTTTGAAAGGTCCCTGGTTTTTGTATCTGTATTAATTACATCAATCTTTGGGTCACCAAGCTCATCTCTAAGACTCTTGATAATATTATCCCTAAGTGAAGCTACTCTGTAGGGTATCGTCCCGTATGGAGTATCTACCAGCTTTACACTATCTGGTACTTTAAACCTGCTGCCTTTGTTGCGAGAAATGGCTTCTTTCATAAAGTCTATCCATATTGGAAGAGCTGCACGGGAACCCGATTCTTTTTTGCCAAGAGATGAATGATTGTCTTTACCCACCCATACTCCAGTTGTAATATCAGGACTGTATCCTACAAACCAGGCATCTGTAAAATCATTAGTTGTACCAGTTTTGCCTGCGACCGGAGCGATAGAGTTAAGGTGGCTTGCCCTCCTTCCGGTACCTTCGTTTATTACAGCCCTTAAAAGGTCAGTAATAATATATGAGGTGTCATTGTTAATCAGCCTTTCGGGAGTATTTGCAGGTCCAAATTCTATATTTCCTTTCTTAAGTAGTTCTACAAACTCTTCTGCAGCAAGAAATTCATTCTCTTCATAGTCTTCATTCTTAAGGATGGCAAATTCTTTCTCGTTTAGTTCTTCATCTTTCGTTTTTAGATCGGTTAGCGCCCTTCCTTTCTTTTTTGATAGTTCTTCAAGTAGTTGTTTTCTTTTTAAATTACGCTGCCTTTTCATTTTTTTTTCTTTGTCTTCAAAGTACTGGCCTGTATTGTCTTCAATTATCTGGTTATTTCTGTCGTATATCCTGTATACAAATCTTGGTTCAACCCATATGCCTCCATTTGAAAAAACAGAAAATGCCTGGACCATTTCAATAATTCTAACGTCAGACCCTCCAAGTGCGAGTGAAGGGTATGGGTTTAGAGTAGATTTGAATTTAAATCTGTTAGAATAATTTGCAACATACTCGGGGCCTATATCAAGAAGCAATCTAATTGTTGCCAGGTTCCTTGAATTTGACAGTGCATCCCTGAGAACAATGGCACCTTTGTAGGTACCGTCATAGTTTCGAGGTTCCCAGTCATCGATAGTAATCGGCATATCAAAAAGAACTGTTGTTTGAGTGTATCCTTTATCTATTGCAGCAGAGTAAACAAGTGGTTTAAAAGATGATCCTGGCTGACGGTAAGCCTGGTATGCACGGTTAAACTGGGATTCATGGAAATCAAACCCGCCAACCATTGCTACTACGTTTCCGTTACTGTCAATTGAAACGATACCTGCCTGCGCATTATTTTGAAACTGAGGCCTTATACTGGCATTGTTGTTTTCAAAAAGGTTTAATATTTTTACAGAAATAATATTACCAGGGGCAAGGTTATCGGGGATTACGTAAATTCCCTTGTAGGAATCAACCGGCAGGAATTTTTTAGAAAGTTTAAAATCTATGCTCTGGGGTGTGGTTTTTACATTGTCATTAAACACAACGTATTTAAACTGGCCTTTATATTTTCCAAATTTTATTGTAGCAATCTTTACAGGCCCATCTAATCCTTTTACCGAGGTGACAGCAACATTAATTTTGTTGCCGATTTTGATTTTATTGATGTCTGTATTTGCAATGTATTTATTAATACCCTCTTTGGTACTGAGTTTTCTCTTAATAAAATTGTTATTCCACCTCGATTCGTAATCATAGATACCTTTTCTTAATGCCCACTGGGCTGAAAGGCTGAGGTCTATATCGATAGTAGTAAATACTTTATATCCACCCAGTTTGTACTGCTCTTCTCCAACCATATTTTCAAGGTACTTTCTTACATGTTCTACAAAGTAAGGAGAAACCTGATAATTAATATCACTTTTAGGAAGGATATTAATTGTATATTCAGTTGCTGCTTTATACTGATCTTCATTAATAAAATTTTCTTCGTACATTATTTTTAATATGACTTTTTGTCGTTCAATTGCATTATCTAAATGTTTCCGTGGAGAATACCTTTCAGGCCTTTTTGGTATGCCTGCCAATAATGCAGCTTCAGAAATATTTATGTTTTTCGAGGATTTGCCATAATAGTTCATACTTGCAGCTTCAATCCCATAAGTTCCGTCAGCAAGGTATATGTGGTTAAGATATAAATACAGTATTTCTTCTTTTGATAAGTTCTTTTCTATTCTATGTGCTAATATTGCTTCCTTTATTTTACGTGAAAGAGTTCTTTCAGGAGAAAGTATCAGGTTTTTTGTAACCTGTTGAGTAATAGTGCTTCCACCGGCTACAACCTCTCCTTTTTTCATATTTTCGATAAAAGCCCTTAATATGCCCTTAAAATCAAGGCCGCTATGTTCAAAAAATCTCTTGTCTTCAACTGCAATAAAAGAGTCTATTACATGTTTTGGGATTTTGTTAAGATCAATTAATTTTCTTTTTTCAAGCCCAAACCGGCCTATCATTGTGCCGTCGGAAGCATATATCTCGTTTACAAGTGTAGGTTTATAACTTGTTATATCCTTAAGGTCAGGAAGGCCTTTAGCATAGTAATTGTATGTTAAGAAAAGAAATGCAGAAATACTTATAATAGCAAAAAGCAGTAATACTGAAAACACTTTTAGTAATAAATATCTCTTTTTTGGGTGTTTATTATTTTTGCCGGGCATATAAATTCTATTTTATAATAAATTTTTAAGGATATTATATTCAACTATGTCTGAAAATAACAATGATAACAATGAACAATTTAGTATATATATAAAAAGTGTTACTAACCAGGAAATAAAGGTGCTTCTCCTGAAACTTAAAAATGAGATTAAAAAGCCCGATGTGACCTGGGAAGAGATTAAACCCATTTTAATAAAAATAAATGAAAAAAGGTCAGATATATTTAAAGATGTCATGCCTATATTGTTAAACGACTGAGAACAAGAGAAAGTTTTAATATTTTATAAAGAATTAGATTATTTACAACTATCTGATTTTAGCATAAAATCTTAAAAAAACAGTTTTTTTACTTGTTGAATTGAAAAAATTGTCCTGTTAAATTTATATAGCCTGTTGTATATTTATAAAATATGATTATTTTACCTCTGAAGGTGATTGTGTGAATAACCAAATATTAAAAAATCTTGTGCTATGGCTCGTAATATTCGTTGCCATTATTGCACTTTATCAGTTTATTAATACCCCAAGAGCTACGTTCATGGATATTTCCTATAGTGAGTCTCTTACTCTTGTAGATGATAACAGAGTTAACAATATAGAATTCAATGAGAACAGCATTAAGGGTAAACTTAACGATTCAACCGAAAATAATCTGAAAGACTTTAAAACTGTCGGACCAGCTACTGATGAGCTAATCCAAAGACTTGAAACTAATAAAATTAAATTTAGCTTTGCACAAAAAAATGAAAGTTCATTTACCCAACTCTTAATTAACTGGGCCCCTCTTATTATTCTTATTGCCCTTATGGTGTTTTTTATGAGGCAGATGCAGGCCGGCGGCACAAAGGCTATGTCCTTTGGAAAGAATAAGGCACGGATGCTGACTGAAAATCAGAATAAAATTACATTTAAAGATGTTGCAGGTGTTGATGAAGCTAAAGAAGAAGTAAGTGAAATTGTCGATTTCCTTAAAGACCCCCAGAAGTTTACAAGACTCGGCGGAAGGATACCCAAAGGTATTCTTCTTATAGGTCCTCCCGGAACAGGTAAAACTCTGCTTGCAAAGGCAATTGCAGGGGAAGCAGGCGTACCATTCTTTATAATCAGCGGTAGTGATTTTGTTGAAATGTTTGTAGGTGTTGGAGCCTCAAGGGTTAGAGACCTATTTATACAGGCCAAAAAGCATGCACCATGCATCATTTTCGTTGATGAACTGGATGCTGTTGGAAGGCACAGGGGTGCCGGACTCGGCGGAGGACATGACGAACGTGAACAAACTTTAAACCAGCTTCTTGTAGAGATGGATGGTTTTGAGGGAAATGAAGGAATTATTGTAATGGCAGCAACCAACAGGCCTGACGTGCTTGACCCAGCCCTTCTAAGGCCGGGAAGGTTCGACCGGCAGGTTGTCGTACCAGTGCCGGATGTAAGGGGAAGGGAAGAAATATTAAAGGTACATTCCAAAAACACCCCTCTTGATGAAGACGTTAAGTTGTCACTGATTGCCAGATCAACTCCTGGATTCTCAGGTGCAGACCTTGAAAACCTGGTAAATGAATCAGCACTTTATGCAGCTAAAAACAATAGAGACAAAGTCAAAATGCATGATTTTGAATATGCTAAAGATAAAGTCATGATGGGTGTGGAAAGAAAAAGTATGATAATTAGCGAGCATGAAAAGAAAATAACTGCATATCATGAAGCGGGACATGCGCTTGTTGCCCAGTTAACTCCGGGCGCTGATCCAATACATAAAGTAACAATTATCCCTAGAGGTATGGCCCTTGGTGTAACTCAACAGCTTCCTATTGAAGACAAATACACTCA
>JAUXJP010000104.1 GCA_030624695.1 Candidatus Dadabacteria bacterium
GAGCTGACTTTTTGGCAGCAATCTTATTTTCCTTTTCGATTGCTTTCTTTCCGCCTTCTAATGCACCGTTTAGGACTTTAAATGCTTTATCAAGAAGCACTGAAGAACTTTTTATAATATCTGATGCTGTATCCCCAACAGTTTTTGAGGCTTCATATGAAAGCTTCGAAAGCTCTGCCCTGTTGGCCTTGCTGATCTTGGTTGTAAGTTCCTTCAGGTCTCGTTTAACATTGTCCAGATGTTTCTGTAGCTCACTCCCCGAAGTTTTTCCTTGTGTACTTTTTTTTGGTGGCATTGCACACCCCCTTAAACATATTTTTTTTATAAAAAAAGTGAGCTTTTAGAACTCACCCATTTTTTTATCTTAATGTTTTTCAGTAGGATTAATCTCAGCCTCTGCTTCCGAGCCAATTAAAGTCGGAGGAACCACGAAATTCTTGAGAATCGGTTCGTCTGATATAATCGCCGCTTCCAGTACCTCATCCATATGATTGACAAGTTTAATATCTACATCTTTTTTAATCTTATCAGGAATTTCTTTTAAATCTTTCTCGTTTTCTTTTGGAATCAGTATGTGTTTTACTCTGCCTCTATGCGCGGCAAGTGTCTTTTCCTTTAATCCACCGATTGGAAGTACCATGCCCCTAAGGGTAATTTCTCCCGTCATTGCCATATCCTTTCTTATTGGTTTCTTAAGGAACGCACTGACAATTGCAGTAGCTATAGCAATTCCCGCTGATGGCCCGTCTTTGGGTGTTGCACCTTCAGGAACGTGGATATGTGTGTCAACCTTCTGGTAAAAAAACCTTTCAAGGCCAAGCTGCTCTGCTCGGCTTCTTACATAACTCATTGCCGCCTGGGCTGATTCCTGCATTACTTCACCGAGTTTACCGGTAACTGTAAAATTTCCTTTACCTGGCACAATTGATACTTCAATTGTCAGCAGTTCACCACCAACTTCGGTCCATGCAAGCCCTGTCGCTGCCCCGATTGAATCAGTCTCATCAATTTCTCCGAAATTAAATTTAGGAATTCCGAGATATTTCTGAACGTTTTTACCTGTAATTTTTACTTTATGTTCTTTTCCTTTTTCTACAATTTCTCTAGCTACCTTTCTGCATAGAGAAGCAATCTCACGTTCCATTGTTCTTACACCGGATTCTTTGGTGTATTTCCTGATTAATTCCATAAGTCCGGCATCGTTTATTACAATATTTGCATCTGTTAGCCCGTGTGCTTCAAGTTGTCTGTCTATAAGGAAGTTTTTGGAAATCTGTAGTTTTTCATCTTCCGTATAACCAGGGATCCTGATAATTTCCATCCTGTCCTGAAGTGCCCATGGTATTGTGTGCAGTACATTTGCAGTTGTAATAAACATAACGTTTGAGAGGTCGTAATCAGCTTCAATATAATGGTCGTTAAAGTGGCTATTCTGTTCAGGATCAAGCCCCTCAAGAAGAGCGGAAGCCGGGTCACCCCTGAAATCCATACCGAGCTTGTCTATTTCATCAAGTAAAAATACCGGATTGTTTGTACCTGCTTTTCTCATGCCCTGGATAATTTTTCCAGGAAGCGCACCTATATAGGTTCTTCTATGTCCCCTAATCTCGGCTTCATCTCTTACACCACCCAGTGAAACCCTTACAAATTTTCTGCCCATTGCCCTTGCTATGGACTTTGCAAGTGATGTTTTACCAACTCCCGGAGGCCCTACAAAGCAAAGTATAGGTCCTTTTAACTTTTCGGTAAGCACCCTTACAGCCAGATATTCGAGAATTCTCTCTTTTGGTTTTTCAAGGCCATAGTGGTCTTCGTCAAGAATTTTTGCAGCTTCCTGTATGTCCAGGCGGTCATCTGTGAACTCTTTAGTCCATGGAAGTTCCATAAGCCAGTCTATATAATTTCTGACAACGGTGGCCTCGGCAGACATTGAAGACATCATTTTGAGTTTCTTCAGTTCTCTGTCAACTCTCTTTTCAACATCTTCGGGCAGGCCTTTAGTTTTTAATTTTTCTTCAAATTCCTGTATTTCTGTTTTAAGGTCATCTTTTTCACCAAGCTCTTTCTGAATGGCTTTCATCTGCTCAGTGAGATAGTATTCCCTCTGGGCCTTTTCCATCTGTTTTTTAACTCTTTTGCCAATTCTTTTTTCTATCTGAAGTATTTCTACCTCTTCCTGCATTTTTTCATATAATTTTTCCAGCCTCTTTAACGGATCAAGGATTTCGAGGATTGTTTGTTTGTCCTGGAGTTTTAAATTAAGGTGTGAAACAATTGTATCAGACAATCTTCCCGCTTCTTCAATCGATGTAACGGTTGCAAGTACCTCTGTAGGTATCTTTTTATTTAATTTCATATAACCTTCAAAAGCTTTCACAACAGATCTCATTAATGCATCGGTTTCAACACCGCTCACAGCATCATCGTCAAGGTCTTCCACCTTTACAACAAAAAAACGGTTGTCGGGAACAAAATCTAATATCTTTGCTCTTCCCTTACCTTCTACCAAAACTTTTACTGTTCCATCAGGCAACCTGAGCATCTGGACAATTGTGCCAACTGTACCAATTTTAAAAATATCTCCTTCCTTGGGGTCATTGACCTTTGCTTCCATCTGCGCGGAAAGGAATATTTCCTTGCTACCTTTCATTGCCTCTTCAAGTGCCTTAATCGATCTTTCCCTACCTACAAAAAGAGGAGCAACCATATAGGGAAACATTACAACATCCCTTAAAGGTAAAAGTGGTAATTGTTTTATTTTATTTTCTTCTGGATTAATATCGCTCATATTTAGTCTCTCCTGGTATGTGGATAGATTTTTTAGTCCTGGTTCAATTAACTGTGTTCAAATGAAAATGTAACATAATTATACATTATCTTTATATAATGCGTACCCTAACAATTTCAATAGATGATTTTATATTAAGAATTATTCTCTTAACCCTTTGATTTAAATAAATTTTTATTCTATATAAATTTTTTGTTTATTTTTCATTAAATTGGATTCAAAGTAATAACAATAAATATATTGAAAAAATTTCAGTTTAAATGGTAATTATTTGCATTTGGTAATCATTTCTGCTAATTTTGTATTGTATAAATAAGGAGCATATGCTCCTGCCTAACAAATAATATTAAGGAGAAAAAATGTTATCCCAGGATATACAAACAGCGATCAATGCACAAATTAAAAACGAATATTACTCTTCATATCTGTATCTATCTATGGCTGCTTATTGCGAATCTATCAATTTTTCCGGATTTGGCGGATGGCTAAGAAAACAAAGTGAAGAAGAACTTACTCACGCAATGAGATTATTTGACTACATGCTTGACCGTGAAGGCAGGATTGTGCTGGACAAAATTGGACAGCCCCCTTCGGAATTCGGTTCTTTGGTTGAAATGTTCACTCAGGTGCTTGAACACGAAAAAGAAGTAAGTGGTATGATAAACAAACTTTACGAACTTGCCCTTTCCGAAAACGATCATGCGACTTCTGTAGAGCTTCAGTGGTTTATACAGGAGCAGGTCGAAGAAGAAAAAAACGCCAGTGATATGGTAGAAAATATAAAGCTTGCAGGTGACAACAGTGCTGCCTTGCTCATGCTCGACAGGCAATTAGCCGGAGAGAGCACAAACGCACCAGGTGAATAAAATATTCGGGCCCTTCATCCTGGGGCCTTTTCATATCCTTTTCTTTATTTTCTCACTAACTATTCAATTACTTATTGATTTTTAACTCTCAATTTTTTAACCTTATACTTAATTTATAGAAACTTATTAATATTTATCAGATCTAAAATACTGTTTTTGTATGTATAAATATTTCTATGTTAGGGGAATTCTTTCATGAAAGATGCTGAAACACAAAGAACCAATCAACTGTGCAGAGAAAATCTTTTAAAATCATATAAGAAAGTAAGGTCATTTTCTCATAAACTGGCAAAACCACTTTCAAAGGAAGATTACGTAGTTCAATCCATGCCTGATGTCAGCCCTACTAAATGGCATCTTGCCCATACAAGCTGGTTTTTTGAAGCTTTTGTTCTGTCTAAAACTATAAATAAATACAGATCGCTTCACCCTCAGTACAATTTTCTCTTCAACTCCTACTACGTTCAGGTAGGTGACAGGCACAGCCGTCCTAAAAGGGGACTTATCTCCCGCCCTACCGTGGATGAAGTATTTGAATACAGGGAATATGTAGATAAAAATATGCTAAGGCTTTTCAAAAACATTGATGATAAAAAATTTAAAAAGATCGCTGAAGTAATCGAAATAGGTATCCACCATGAACAGCAGCACCAGGAACTTATTGTTACAGATATTAAGCATGTTCTTTCAGAGAACCCGCTTTTCCCCACATATAAAAAATCAATAGAAAGTAAAAATGCTAAAAGCAGTGCCCGCCTCAACTGGGTTGATTTTGAAGGTGGTATCCATACTATAGGGAATGAAGGGGATAAGTTTGGTTATGACAACGAGTTTCCCGTTCATAAAACGTATATAGAACCATTTTCACTTGCTTCAAGGCTGGTTACAAACGGGGAATACATGGAATTTATCAATAACGGTGGATATTCAAAACCCGAGCTTTGGCTTTCAGACGGCTGGAACACAGTTTCTTCCAATAGCTGGGATGCACCACTTTACTGGATAAAAAACGGTAAAAACTGGGACCAGTTCACTTTGGGCGGACTTAAAAAAATTCAAATGAATCAGCCTGTATGCCATCTGAGTTTTTATGAAGCTGAAGCCTTTTCCAGGTGGTCAGGAAGAAGGCTGCCAAGTGAATTTGAATGGGAGATAGCCTCGCAAGAACAGAAAATCGAAGGCAACTTTGCCGACA
>JAUXJP010000023.1 GCA_030624695.1 Candidatus Dadabacteria bacterium
ATTAAAGCTGAAAAAGTTGAACTTCATGAATTTGAAGATACAGGATATTTCGAAAGCTGTATGCCTATAGAGGTGATGTGTGAAAGAGGAATAGAAACTCTAAGATTTGGGCCAATGAAACCCGTAGGGCTGACAGACCCAAAAACAGGTAAAATCCCTTTTGCTGTTGTACAGCTTCGCATGGAAAACAACAGGGCCACAATGTACAACATTGTAGGATTTCAGACTAAGCTCACATACCCTGAACAGCGAAGGATTTTCAGAATGATTCCCGGGCTCGAGAATGCAGAATTTTTCAGATACGGAAGTATACACAGGAATACATATCTGCGGTCCCCGGGTTTGTTAAATGAATTTATTCAGCTAGAGAGTAATAAAAACATCTTCTTTGCCGGGCAGATTACAGGTGTTGAAGGATACGTGGAATCAGCAGCAACCGGAATTATTGCAGGAATTAATGCTGCAATGAAATTTCTCGGCAGGGAAATGAAGCCTGTTCCCCCGGAATCTTCCATTGGGAGCCTTATTTCTTATATCTCCGGATTTAGCGGAAAGAATTTCCAGCCCATTAATATTAATTTCGGGATTTACCCCGACCTGGGCCAAAAACTGAAGAAAGACAAAAAAAGAGAACTAATTGCAAAAAAAGCACTGGACTCAATTATGGAATATAAAGCTGTATTATCCTGTTAATCATTTTAATATTTAAATTTAATGATACTATTATGCCAACAAAAATATTTCTATGACTTTCCAGCAACTAATACTAAAACTTCAGGACTTCTGGGCAAAAAAAGGCTGCCTCATAGTACAACCCTATGATATTGAGAAAGGTGCGGGAACTTTCAATCCTGCTACATTCCTTAGATGCCTTGGCCCTGAACCATGGAAGGTTGCTTACGTCGAACCTTCAAGAAGGCCTACCGATGGCAGGTACGGTGACAACCCCAACAGGTTACAGCACTATTACCAGTTTCAGGTTTTACTAAAGCCTTCACCTGATAACATTCAGGAGCTTTATCTTGAAAGCCTTAGAACTCTCGGCATCGATCCGCTTAAACATGATATTAGGTTTGTTGAAGACGACTGGGAATCCCCTACACTCGGTGCATGGGGACTTGGGTGGGAAGTCTGGCTTAACGGTATGGAAATTACCCAGTTTACATATTTTCAGCAGGCAGGCGGCATTGACCTGAAACCGGTATCAGGGGAAATAACATACGGTACCGAAAGGATTGCAATGTACCTTCAGGAAGTGGACAGCGTTTATGACCTTGAATGGGCCGAGGGGATTTCATATGGTGAAATACATCACCAGGACGAAGTACAGTTCTCAAAATATAACTTTGAAGAATCAGATCCCGAAATGCTCATAAAGATGTTTGATATGTTTGAAAATGAATGCACTAAGCTTGTAGATAAGGACCTTCCGCTTGTAGCATATGAGTACTGCCTCAAAAGTTCACATACATTTAACCTCCTTGATGCAAGGGGAGCAATCGGAGTTTCTGAAAGAGCCTCATATATTGGAAGGGTCAGGACCATGGCAAATGTATGTGCTGTATCTTACCTTAAGGAAAGGGAAAAACTCGGGTTCCCGCTATTAGGAAAAAAATGACTGGCGAATTAATATTTGAAATTGGTACAGAAGAAATACCCGCACTCTTTTTAAGTAAAGCTAGGACAGACCTTAGTGCTCTTTTAAAAAGTGAATTTGAAAACAGTTCACTTGAATTTGATAAAATTGATACATTCTCGACACCCCGAAGGCTTGTGGCCCATATTACCGGTTTACCTGACAGTCAGAAGGACCGTGTTATCGTGAATTTTGGCCCACCTAAAAAAATTGCATTTGATGAATCAGGCAGACCTTCCAAAGCCGCTCTTGGTTTTGCTAAATCCCAGAATACTAATATTGACGATGTTGATATAGTAAGCAGGGACAACGGTGAGTTTCTCTGTGTAAAGAAAGAGCTTAAAGGCGAAAAAACATCAGAATTACTAAAAAACATTTTACCTAAAGTGATAAATTCACTTCATTTTAATAAAACCATGCGCTGGGGCGATATTGAGACCTCTTTTGTACGCCCGATAAGGTGGCTGGGTGCAGTATTCCAAGGCAAGAAAATTGCGTTTCGTATAGAAAATATCAAGAGCTCTGACTTTACCTTCGGACACAGGTTTACATCGAAAAAACCTTTAAAATATAAAGACTGGAAAACATTTTCAGGTAGCCTTGAAAAGAACAATGTTGTGCTTGACCCCAACAAGAGAAAAGAAATAATAGAAAATGAAATCAAAATATTAGCTAAGAAAGTTAACGGTAAAATAGAGGATGACCCGGGATTAATTGAAACTGTAATCAATATAGTTGAACACCCGACAGTACTTATCGGGCAGTTTGAAGAAAAGTTTCTTAAATTACCAAAAGAAGTATTAATAAGTGTGATGAAAAATCACCAGAAGTATTTCCCTGTCTACAACAGCAAAAACAAACTAATGCCTTACTTTATTTTTGTCTGCGGAACGCCCGTAAAAGACGGTAGTGTAGTTGTAAAGGGAAACGAAAGAGTTATTAGGGCAAGATTTAATGATGCTGAATTTTTCTATGCAGAGGATTCCAGAGTAAAACTTTCCGAACATCTCGATGACCTGAAAAACATGATTTACCTTTCTCAGATCGGGACTTATTTTGAAAAAGTAAAAAGGATGGAAGAGATTTCCAAAGCGCTGGTCAAAGAACTGGGCCTTGAGAAAGAAAAAGATGATCTTAAAAGAGCAGCATTACTTTCAAAGTGTGATCTTGCTACCCAGATGGTTTTCGAATTTCCAGAACTTCAGGGCACAATGGGTAATTACTATGCAATTATATCAGGTGAAGAAAAAGCAGTTTCAAATGCAATAGAAGAACATTATATGCCGCTTACAAGAGACGGTGAACTTCCTCTGACAACTACAGGTTCTTTACTCAGTATCACCGAAAAAATAGACAACATAACATCATGTTTTATAGCAGGTTTAATACCAACAGGTTCTGCCGACCCATATGCACTGAGGCGTCAGGCAATCGGTATAATCAGGATAGTTATTAATAATAATTTTAATTTAAACCTGAAAAGAATTGTGGGAAACAGCGTCAATACTACTACCAAGTCTCTTGACAATAAAAAGAAGAAAGACATTGATATATCAAACAGTGAAATAAAAAATAGCATTATTTCCTTTATTGCAGATAGGTTTAAAAACATTTTAATTGATGAAGGATATACAAATACTGTAATTGATTCTGTTTTATCAACAGGTTTTGTAAATATTGTAGATTCCTTTGGCAGGATTAAAGCAGTCGAAAAGTTTAAAAAACAAAAAGATTTTGAAGAACTCGCAGTCACATTTAAGCGTGTTGTAAATATTGCAAAAGATACACCGAAAACAAAACTGAATATAAAACTGTTTAAAGACAGTTCCGAAAAGAAACTTTACAAAACTTATTCTGAAATCAGTAAGGACACAGAAAAGTATTTCGAAGGCAAAAGACTCAATAGTGAGTCCGACTATGTTAAAGCCCTAAATTCCATAAAAACTCTTAAAAAACCAGTCGATGATTTTTTTGATTCTGTAATGGTTATGGATAAAAATGAGAAGATTAAAAACAACCGCCTAGCCCTTCTTGGAGAAATAAAAGAACTGTTTTTTAGAATCTCCGATTTTTCAAAGATTTAAAAAGTAATTACCTGCCCGGCTCTAGTTCCGGATAACGGGGAATTTCATCACATATTTCGTGCCACTCTGCTTTTGAATCAACAAAAATATGGAAGGATGGTCTTTTTTCTATTTTGGTATCAAGTAGACCTAGCCTTATTCTAAGTTTGTCTGGGAGTGAATCCCTTCTACTGTATATCGGACTTCCGCAGTAATTACAAAATGCACGGAACTTCCCCTTAGTGGATTCATACTCTCTAATTAAATCTTTACCGGCAACTATTTTATACTGGGATTTTTCAATCTGACTATTTGCGGCAAAGGCAGTACCATTGGATTTTCTGCACTGGTTGCAGTGGCATTGTGTTATTGGGCCAAGCTTTCCAGTATATTCAAACTGAATATTTCCGCATAGGCATGAACCTTTTAGGTGAGGAGACATACTTTTAAAATTTACGGGGCAGTCAAACTACCCCGTAATTAATGTTTATCGTTTATGATGCGTAAGCTATCGATCTTACTTCCCTGATCACAGTTACTTTAATCTGTCCTGGATAGGCAACTTCTTTCTCAATTTTCTTTGCTATCTCGTGAGAAAGAACTGCACCCTCTTCGTCATTTATGACGCCGCTTTCCACAATTACCCTGACCTCTCTTCCGGCCTGGATTGCATAACATTTCTCAACACCGTGGAAAGTAAGGGCGATATCTTCAATATCCTGGATTCTTTTGATATAAGCTTCGTAGGTTTCCCTTCTTGCACCGGGCCTTGCTGCAGATATTGCGTCTGCTGCCTGGACAAGCAACGGGAGAACCCCCTGCGGCTGGGGGTCATGCCCCTTTGCACAGGCATCAATGATCTCTGCAGGCTCACCGTATTTTGTAACAAGGTCAGTACCGATATCAATATGTGAACCCTCAATTTCGTGGTCCACTGACTTGCCGATATCATGCATAAGACCTGCCCTTCTGGCGAGTTTTGAATCAAATCCAATTTCAGATGCAAGCATTCCGCATATAAAAGCGACCTCAATTGAATGGCTAAGTATGTTCTGTGAATAACTTGTCCTGTACTTAAGCCTTCCGACATGGTGAATAAGCTCCGGATGCATATTTGGGATTCCAAGGTCAAACACGGCTTCTTCTCCGGCCTTTTGGATCTCTTTCTTAATATCTTTTTCTACTTCCTCTACAATCTCTTCAATCCTCGCAGGATGTATTCTGCCGTCTTCAATAAGTCTTTCAAGTGATATCCTGGCAACTTCCCTTCTGATGGGATTTAGTGAAGAGACAACTACTGTTTCGGGGGTATCATCAATAATCAGGTCAACACCTGTTCTTAGTTCTAATGAACGGATATTCCTTCCTTCTCTGCCGATAATTCTTCCCTTCATATCGTCATTTGGAAGATTAACAACTGATACGGTACGTTCCCCGGTATAAGAACCCGCAAAACGCTGCATGGCAAGGGAGATGATATCTTTAGCCTTCTCTTCGGCACTACTGTTTAGTTCCTCTTCAATAGCTTTAAGCCTTTTAGCAGCTTCATGTTTTGCTTCATTCTCCACTATATTTACAAGTTCCTGCTTTGCAGCTTCCCTTGTAAGTCCAGCGATTTCTTCAAGCTTCCCTTTTGCCTGTTCAAGAATTCCATCAAGTTCTTCTTCTCTAACTTTGAGGTTTTCCTGGAGACCGTTCAGCTCTTTTTCCCGTTTTTCTACTTCTGCCTGTTTCTTATCGAAACTCTAGAATTTCCTGTCTATATTCTCCTCTTTGCTCTGTAGCCTCTGCTCAATTTTAGACAGCTCTTTTTGCTTTTCCCTGACCATTTTATCAAGCTCAGAGGTTTTTTTCTCAACGATATTTTTTGCTTTTAATTCACTTTTAACTATTTTCTGTTCTGCTTCTTTTTCTGCATCTCTTATTATTACCTGGGCTTTACTTTTACCCATTTCAGTTTCTTTGCCGTCTTTTACCATTTTGTATGCAAAATGAATTGCAAAACCAATAACAAAAGAAACCACAGAAAAGATAATTACACTGGTATCCATTTTTTCCCTCCTTATTTAGATTTTAGAACTTACTACTCCACTTTCACTTACTATATGCCCAACACATTTGTCATACTTTCCCGCTGGGACGTTATTTAAAATTTGAAACGAATAACAAAAAGCATAAATTTTAGAAGAAGAAACATCTTTCAATGCCCTGTCATAATAACCTTTTCCATATCCAAGCCTTGACCCCTTAAGATCAAAACACAGGCCCGGTACTATAAAAAGATCTATATCATTTATGATTGTAGAAACTATTGAACTGCCTGGCTCCGGTATTCCAAAGGACCCGGATTCCAGCTCTTCAAGATTATTGATTTTATGGAAATATAGTTCGTTATTAACAATTTTGGGGAAGAAGCAGTTTTTCCTATTGAGTATTATTTTTTTGAATAGTTCAATAGTATCAACTTCATTATTAATAGGAAAATAAATCGCAATTTTGTTTGATTCGTTAAAAGCCGGCAGATCAGTAAAATTATCACAAATCAGTTTACTGCGATTTAATACATCCTCTTTGGGTAAAGCAGACCGCATAGAAAGGATGTCTTTTCTTAAAGATTTTTTTGATTCGGCTAATAAATTAAGATCAGAATAATTGTTTAAAGGAGCAATATCGTCATTAATATTTTGCTTCGTACTGCTTATTGATCCATTATTCCCTGTTTTCGTCGAATTCCATATCCGAATTGCTTTTTCGTTGTATAATAGATCTGTCAAGCAATTCGACCAACTCTCTTGATTTCTCTTCAGCACGGCCCTTGTATTCCTCAAATTCTTTTTTCATTCTTAAGAAATCATCGGTGATTTTGAGAGTAGCTAAAAGAAAAGGCCGAGGAATGGCCAACGTAAGGTCTTCGTTTGTTACTTCTTTAACTTTTTGTTCAAGATAAGTGGTTATTTCAATTACGTAATCTTCTTCTGCATCTGTCTTTATTACATAATCATTATTAAAAACGTTTATATTTACGCTTTTCATAATATTTACTAACCAGAATTCCTGAGGTATATCTCCACTTTTTCTATTATTGTTTCAATCTTTTTCTTTAAATTATATCTTTCATCCTCAATATTGTTCATTTTATCTCTCAAAGATATAACTTCAGACCTTAATTCCTCATAGTCTTCAATAAACTTATTGTTTTTATCAATATAATCTTTTAATTTACTCTCAAGAAGATCCATCGATTTCATTTCTCCAAAGAATTTTAATCTTTTATTGAAATTATTGCAAGTTATGTAAAGTTTAACTCCTGATGACAAACACTGGAATGCTTAAAAAATTAGAAGAAGTTGAGATTAAGTATATAGAAATTGAGCAAAATCTCAATGCCGAAGGACTTGATCCTGAAAATATTCGAAAATTGTCAATGGAACGGGCAGAACTGGAAGAAATTATTGATACATATAGAGAATATAAAAATGTTGCACAAAATATTGAAAACAACAAATTGCTCCTGAACGATGACAAGGAGCTGGCCCAACTTGCCAGGGAAGAAAACTCCGAACTTGAAGGACAAAAATCACGGCTCGAAAAGCATCTGGAACTATTGCTCATACCAAAAGACCCGAACGATAAAAAAAATGTAATACTTGAAATTCGTGCCGGTGCCGGCGGTGAGGAAGCTGCCCTTTTCGCTTCAAACCTGCTAAGAATGTATGAACGTTTTTGCGAACATAACAACTGGAAACTGGAAACACTTAATCTAAATGAAACAGGGATTGGTGGTATAAAAGAAATTTCTGCTTCAATTGAAGGCAGGGATGTATTTGGAAAGCTCAAATACGAAAGCGGAGTACACAGAGTGCAGAGAATACCTGCTACGGAAACCGGCGGCAGAATACACACTTCTACCGCTACGGTTGCAATACTGGCAGAGGCAGACGAGGTTGACATTAACATTGAAGATAAAGACCTCAGGATTGATACCTACAGGGCATCCGGCGCAGGCGGACAGCACATTAACAAAACGGATTCCGCAATTCGTATCACCCATGCACCTACTGGAATAGTAGTCCAGTGTCAGGACGAAAGATCACAACACAAAAACAAGGCTTCTGCAATGAAAATGCTGAGGGCCAAGCTTTTTGAAATGGAAGAATTAAAGAAAATGAACGAGCTTTCAGACAACAGGAAAAGCCAGGTAGGTTCCGGGGACAGGAGCGAAAAAATAAGGACATACAACTACCCGCAAGGAAGAGTCACTGACCACAGAATAGGTGTCACACTTCATAAACTGGACACGATACTTGACGGAGACTTAAGTGAACTGACTCAGCTGCTTACAACTTATTTCCAGGCCGAATCCCTTAAAGAGATCTCAAATTGATTTATATATAAATTTTCCTAATTCTCTTTTTTCTAGCATAATAGTTAATAAAATGAACATCCTGATAATAATTTCAGCCCTATATTTAATTTGTTCAATAATTTATATCGCGAATCTATGGATTCAGAATAACAACTATTCAAAAATAGGTTTATATTTTGGAATCCTGGGTTTCGTGATACAGAGCTACTACCTGGCCAGCCTCCTTGTCGGAGGAGACCTTTTAATTGGCGGCCTGGGAAAATCCCTGTTTTTATTTGCCTGGTTTATTCCATTTGTTTTTTTAATTTCATTATACTTTTACAGGCTCCCTTCACTTGGAGCTTTTATTTTCACACTTGCTTTTATAGGCACTGCTCCAGCACTTATACCACCCTCAGGAGTAATTATTCCGGACCCAACCCTTAACAACCCCTGGATACTAGCTCATGTAATTCTAATATTTCTTGGCCTCGCATTTTTTGCCATTGCGTTTGTGGCCGGAATTTTTTATATATTTGAAGAAAAAGAGATCAAGGAAAAGAAGCTTGGTAAAATAAATATTAAACTACCCTCGTTAAACACACTCGACAAAGTCAACCATTTTAGTTTACTATCCGGCTTTTCAATAATCACTGTGGGGCTGGCAGTGGGTTTTTTTGCTGCAAACCATATCTGGGGGAATAACTGGCACTGGGGAAATAAGGAGACCTGGTCCATACTTTCATGGCTTCTATATGCAATCCTTTTAAATTTCAGGCTTAGTTCGGGCTGGAAGGGAAGAAAGGCAGCAACAGGGGCAATAATCGGATTTTGCATTATTCTTTTTACACTGCTTATACAATATGTGATTCCTTCATAAAAAAGAGCTAATTTATTTTAACCTTACAATTCTGCCTTCGCTGATTGTTAAAATATGAGATTTAGGTGTCAAAGAATTATTACTTGATACAATTTGGCGCTTTAAATCATTTTCAAGAAAATAAATAGTAGCAAGGTATACCTGGTATTCATAACTTCCGGGTTTTTCATTAAACAGGGTTTTGTAAATGTTCGAAAAATTTATCCAGTCTTCACTGCTTTTGTCGATAAAGTCCGTAAAGATAATCTTATGGACTACCCCATCGAAATCGTTTTTGGATAAATTATAAAAAATTTTGCTGTTCCAGGTATTGGGACCAAGAAATATAACATTTGTGATATCATCATCAGAGATAATATTTTTAA
>JAUXJP010000074.1 GCA_030624695.1 Candidatus Dadabacteria bacterium
GCTGCTGACGCACCTACATTACCCGCACCTATTACGGATATTTTAGGCCTGCTCATTTTAATTCTCCTGTTCTATTATTTTATTATAAGTACTACTAAACTACTTACCCTGAGCCTTATCCATATTATCGACAATTGCCTGTCCATATTCTGAACATTTTAACAAAGTAGCACCTTCCATCTGGCGCTCAAGGTCGTAAGTAACTGTCTTGTTAAGTACTGTTTCTTCCATGGCCCTGACCACTAAATCAGCTGCTTCGTTCCATCCAAGGTACTGAAACATCATAACACCAGACAAAATAACTGAACCTGGATTTACCTTATCCTGCCCTGTATATTTTGGTGCTGTGCCGTGAGTTGCTTCAAATACAGCAAGGTAATCACCTATGTTACCACCCGGTGCTACACCTAAACCACCAATCTGCGCAGCACATGCATCAGACATATAATCACCGTTAAGGTTAGGCATTGCGACAATATCATATTCATTTGGCCGTGTTAGTACCTGCTGAAACATATTATCTGCAATTCTGTCCTTTATAAGTATTTTCCCTTCAGGCATTTTACCATCAAAATTGTCCCAAAGTTCATCTTCCGTGATTGTTATGTCTGCAAATTCTTCCTTGGCAATTTCATAACCCCATTCCCTGAAAGCGCCCTCAGTAAACTTCATAATGTTACCTTTATGAACGATAGTAACGCTTTTTCTGTTGTACTGTATTGCGTATTCAATTGCTTTTTTTACAAGTCTTTTTGTACCAAAAGGGCTGATAGGCTTAAGGCCAAGTCCTGATTTTTCTCTTATACTTACACCGTAGTTATTTATCAGGAATTCTCTGATCTCTTCAGCTTCCTTAGATCCACTTTCCCATTCTATGCCTGCATATACATCTTCAGTGTTTTCTCTAAATATTACTACATCTAGTCTTTCAGGATGTTTTACAGGGTTAGGCGTACCTTTGATCCACCTTACAGGCCTTACACAGGCATAAAGATCAAGAATCTGCCTTAAAGCAACATTCAGGCTCCTTATTCCACCGCCGACAGGTGTGGTAAGAGGTCCTTTTATCCCAACTATATATTCCCTTATATCCTCAAGGGTCTTTTCAGGCAGCCATTCACCTGTCTGCTCATATGCCTTTTCACCTGCAAGCACCTCGTGCCATGATATTTTCTTTGCACCGTCGTATGCTTTTTCGATCGCGGCATCAAATACAAGTTTTGATGCTTTCCAAATATCCGGGCCAATTCCATCTCCCTCTATAAATGGTATTACGGGATTATCAGGTACTATTATTGATTTAGTTTCTTCATTTACTGTAATTTTTTCCCCACTTGGTGTAGACATTGTATTACTCCTCTTTCAGACAAAAATTTAGCCTGAAAATATAATCAAAAATTGGTTATATTGCAATTCTAACAGAATATTATGATACCATCTGTCTTAATACTGTTTGTAAAATTCCACCGTTTTTCAGATAATCTATCTCAACCGGGGTGTCCAGTCTGCAAACTGCTTTAAACTCTTTTTTATTCCCATTTTCTGTCTCTGCGGTAACAGTTACAACCTTTCTTGGTTCAAGTCCTTCTGAAATACCCTTGATACCGAATTTTTCAAACCCTGTTAAACCATGTGTCTCAGCACTTTCTCCATCAACAAACTGGAGCGGCAGCACTCCCATTCCAACCAGATTACTTCTGTGAATTCTTTCAAAACTCTCAGCAATTACAGATTTTACTCCCAGCAGGATTGTTCCTTTTGCGGCCCAGTCCCTCGAGCTTCCCGTGCCGTATTCCTTTCCGCCAATAACAATCAGCGGGGAACCGTCGTTTATATATTTTTCAGATGCATCAAAAATACTCATTGTTTCACCCGTAGGTACGTGAACAGTTACACCGCCTTCTGTACCAGGCACCATTTTATTCCTGATCCTTATATTTGCAAAAGTTCCTCTTATCATTACGTCATGATTACCACGCCTTGAACCGAAGCTGTTAAAATCCCTCTGCTCTACTCCTTTGGAAATCAGGTATTTACCAGCAGGTCCGTCTTTTGGAATAGAACCGGCCGGTGATATATGGTCTGTTGTAATAGAATCACCTAAAAGTGCAAGTGCATATGCCCCGTCTATATCAACCGGGTCAAATACTTCAAGCGAAAAATTCTTAAAAAACGGAGGATTCTGTATATATGTAGAATCAGAATTCCATTCATAAAGGTTACCGGTTGGCGTTGGAAGAGACTTCCATAATTCATCTCCGTCAAATACAGTTGCATACTGGGACCTGAACATTTCAGGTGTAATTACATTTGAAAGTATTTCCTGTATTTCACTTTGAGTTGGCCAGATATCTTTTAAAAACACATCATTCCCGTCACTGCCTTTACCCAGCGGTTCCTTGGTAAGGTCTCGGTCAACTGTCCCCGCAAGTGCATAAGATACTACTAGCGGTGGTGATGCAAGGTACGAGAATTTAACCTGGGGGTGCACCCTGCCCTCAAAATTCCTGTTTCCGCTAAGAACGGAAGCACATGTGAAATCATTTTCATTTATTGCTGTTTCTACTTCTTCAGGCAGTGGGCCGCTATTTCCGATACATGTTGTACAGCCGTAACCTACCAGATTAAAACCCAATTTGTCGAGATAGGGTGTAAGGCCGGAAGCTTCAAGGTAGTCAGTCACAACTCTGGATCCCGGGGCGAGACTTGTTTTCACTGATGGGTTTACCGTAAGGCCCTTTTCAACAGCTTTTTTTGCTACAAGCCCTGCTCCCACCATTACTGAGGGGTTAGAAGTATTTGTACAGCTTGTTATAGCTGCAATCACAACAGAACCGTCACCCAATTTGTCGGTTTCACCGTTCATCTCTATATCGACAGAGTTTTGATCATCTGACCCTCTTTTTTCTACAAGGCTCTTATGATACTGCTTTTTCATATCTTTAAGATTTATTCTGTCCTGCGGACGGCTTGGCCCTGCAAGAGCAGGTTCAACAGTAGATATATCCAGTTCAACTGTGTCAGTATAAACAGGGTCTGGCATATCATCTGTTCTGAATAGTCCTTGTTCCTTTGTATAAGCTTCCACAAGGGCTACCAGGCCATCATCCCTGCCGGTCATTTTAAGATATCTTATAGTTTCTGAATCAACGGGGAAAAATCCCATCGTTGCACCGTATTCAGGTGCCATATTTGCAATTGTTGCTTTATCGGAAAGGGCAAGCTGGCTTAATCCTGGGCCATAAAATTCTACAAATTTACCAACAACCCCTTTAGCCCTTAACATCTCGGTTACTTTTAATACAAGGTCAGTTGCGGTAACTCCTTCTTTTAAATGCCCGTGTATTTTAAATCCTATTACATCCGGGATAAGCATATAAATTGGCTGTCCGAGCATACTGGCTTCTGCTTCAATCCCGCCTACGCCCCAGCCAAGTACGCTCAATGCATTAATCATGGTTGTATGAGAATCAGTACCCACAAGTGTATCCGGGAAAGCACACATACTGCCGTCTACTTCCCCAGTAGCAACAACAGTAGCTAAGCATTCGAGGTTTACCTGATGAACAATACCTGTACCAGGCGGTACAACCCTGAAATTATCAAATGAGTCCTGTGCCCATCTGAGGAACTGGTATCTTTCCCTGTTTCGTTCGTATTCTCTTTCTACATTTTTTTCAAATGCCTGGTTGTTAGCAAAATAATCCACCTGCACAGAATGGTCTATTACAAGATCCACCGGGACCCGGGGATTAATCTTAGAAGGATTGCCGTTCATTTCATCAACAGATGTACGCATAGCTGCAAGATCTACCACACAGGGAACACCTGTAAAATCCTGCAGTATCACCCTTGAAGGGTTATAGGGAATTTCTTTTGAATTTTTATTTGTATTGTCCCATGCTGCAAGTGATTCAACATGTTCATCATTAACAATAGTCCCGTCATAATTTCTTAAAACATTTTCTAAAAGAATTTTTATGGAAATGGGTAGTTTTGAAAATTCGTAATTATTATTGTTTTCAAGTGATTTTAAGGAAAAAATGTCAAAGACAGAACCATTGACATCAATTTTTTTCTTAAGACTATTTATCTCTTCTTTAGACATAACTATCCTCTTATTAATAATTTAAAAAGCTTTTTATTTTACCGTAAAATAATAAAATTGGAACTTGGCAGGTATTAATACTTAAAAATATTTAATTTACTGATATTTTCTAATAACAATACTTGAATTTGTACCGCCAAATCCATAGGTATTACTCAATACTGTATCTATCTTTTTTTCCCTGTGCTTATTGGGAACATAATCAAGATCACATTCCGGGTCAGGTTCAAAATGATTGATTGTTGGAGGTATTATTCCATTATAGATAGCCAACGCAGCAATTGAAGCTTCAACTGCTCCTGCAGCCCCCAGCATATGCCCGGTCATGGACTTTGTGGAACTTACAGGAATCTTATATGCATTGTCTCCAAATACTTCTTTTATAGCATTTGTTTCATTTACGTCGTTTAACTGCGTTGACGTGCCATGTGCATTAATATAATCAACTTCTTCAGGGTTAATCTTTGCATCTGCTAAAGCTGCCTGCATACATCTTACGGGGCCGTCTAATGCAGGAGCGGTTATATGACTACCGTCTCCGCTCATACCCGAGCCGATAAGCTCAGCATAAATTCTTGCTCCGCGCTTCTTTGCATGTTCAAGTTCCTCTAGGATAAGCATTCCTGCCCCCTCCGAGATAATAAAACCATCTCTTTCTTTGTCAAAAGGTCTTGAAGCTGTAGCAGGGTCATCATTCCTGGTGGAAAGTGCCCTCATGGCATTAAATCCGGATACTGTAAGTTCAATCAAGGGAGCTTCAGTACCTCCGGCGATCATTACTTCGGCATCACCTCTTTGAATTAACATCTGCGATAGTCCGAGTGCATGTCCACTAGCAGCACACGCTGTAGTTGTACAACAGTTGGGCCCTTTTGCATTAAACATTATTGATGCGTAGCCCGCTGCCATGTTTGTTACAATGTTAGGAATAAAAAACGGAGTCATCCTTGAAGGACCCTTCTCTTCAAGAAGGAGCACTGTCTTGTAATAACTTGCCATACCGCCTATGCCGGAGGCAATTACACAACCTGCCTTCGGGGAAAGGTCATCATCTATTACCAGTTCAGCATCTTCAAGGGCCATTTTGGTAGAAGCAACAGCATAGTGAATAAAGTCGTCGTTCCTTTTGGCCTCTTTTGCAGGCATGTATTCTAGTGGGTCAAAACCCTTTACTTCACCGGCAATCTGTGTTTTCAAATTTGATGGGTCAAATCTGGTAATTTTTGATATCCCGTTTTTTCCTTCGCAAATTGCAGCCCAGCAATTTTCTGTGCCAATTGCCAATGGGGTTATCAAACCTATCCCGGTAATTACTACTCTTCGGGTCATTATTTTTTTTTCTCCGTGATGAATTTAACAGCATCTTTAACAGTTACGATAGTTTCAGCATCTTCGTCTGATATTTCAAGTCCGTACTCATCTTCCATAGACATAATGAGTTCTACCAGGTCAAGTGAATCTGCACCAAGGTCTTCAATAAACGAAGCATCAAGTGTAATTTCACTCTCAGATTTACCGAGCTGGCTTGCAACCATTTCCTTTACTTTCTCCAAAATTTCTTGTTCTGACATTTTCTGTCCTCCTTAAATATTTTAATTTTTACATATATAATCCGCCATTAACCCTAATCACTGCTCCGGTTATGTATGACGCATTATCTGATACTAGAAAAGATATTACATTAGAAA
>JAUXJP010000028.1 GCA_030624695.1 Candidatus Dadabacteria bacterium
GGAGAATACAAGGTACAGGGTGCAAATACAGTAATATGTGATATGTGCTATGTGCTATGTAATAAAAAAAATGGATTCCCATTTTCATGGGAATGACAACTCATATGTCATGCTGAACTAGTTTCAGCATCTCTCTTTTGCAACTGCTAACTTGTTACCACATCCGTAAAATTTATAGCTAGGTTGTCCTGTTATCTAAATAAAAATTTGAATGTAGTTATTTAGTAATTCACACGAAGTGCTTCAGTTCTAATAAAAATTTAAACTGGCTAATTTAGTAGTTGTTTTTCACTGCTGCAGTTCTATCAAATATTGATCGACTACGCTTTGCCATAGCCGTTGGTTAATTTTCACCTTTTCTTCCGATAGCTCTTTCAGAAACAGGTCAGGGTCATTCTTCCATTCGATAATCTTATTGACCCTTTTAAGGAAGGTCATGAACACATTCTTTCCGGGCTTTTTCAGGTCGAGTTCACAGTCAACAAAGCCCGTATTCACGGACGTTCTGAGGCCAATGAATGCAATCCCGACATCCACCGCATCTTTTTCAATATTATTAAGTTCACAAAATGCGTTTTTATATGATTCAAGCTGCTGGCGGTGTTTCGAGTCCTGTTCCTTGTTCCGGTCAGTTTTCCAGTCGAGGATCAGGTATTTACCAGCGTTGCTGAATACAGCATCTATCTTTCCCCGGAACTTTATATCGTCTTCAATGTCTGATATTTTTGAGAATGGTACATCAAAGAATTTTTCTGCCTGGTATAGGTCGGGATATGATGAACGTACTTCGTCAGCAATATTAATAATGTTGTCCTGGAAAGGTTTGTAATCTTCTTCTACGGTATGGTCTTCACCCTTTAGATATTTTTCAGCCGCAAGATGGACTTCACTCCCGAGTTTCAGGGCAGGGGAGTATTCCCTTATGTTCATAATGTTATTTACAAGGTATTCGAAGGGTTTTACATATGCAGAGGTAAAAGACAGGCTGCTTAGATTACAAAAATGATTATGAATAAATTCAATCAACCAGCTCTTATTGTATTCCAAAAGTTCCTTTGCTTTGTCGTATTCACGGTTTACAAAAAGGCTGTAAGCATCTTTCTGAAAAGAAAGATTTTCCAAATCCCCCTCTTTTTCTATTTCTGCAAGTGATGTTTGAACTGCTGAATCATTTAGATATTCGTTAGGTTTATCGGTAACAATATAAAGGTTTTCTTTAGCCCTTGTGAATGCAACAAAGTTGATCCTGAGCAGTTCTTCCTCGAGTTCTTCTTCTGCTTCTATTCCCTTGGACTCGAGCACTGCCCCGACAACATCATCCACAAAATTGGTCTGGCTTTTGGTTACGGAAGGAATATAAATGACATTATCAAACTCCTTACCTTTTGCCTTATGAATTGTTGTTAGAATGATATTCTTTTCATCTTCTATTTCATCTGTTGAAAGGTCAAAGGACTGTAGATAATCAAATATGTGATCAAGTTTTTTATTCTCAAGTAAAGTGAGTGACTCGAAAAATGCACCGTTTATCTTCTCGGCAGCCGAATAGTACTGTTTGCCATATGAGAGTGAGACCGGGATGATCAGTTCCCTGAAAAGTTTGATAAGGTCGTATTTTGTTTTTATATTTTCTCTTAGTTTCTTAAACCCCATGCAGTCTTTGAGCAGGTGGCCCAGCTTTTCATATTTCTTGTCTGCAAATTCAAAAGCGTCCTGTATTGAAATGGGGAAGTAAGGTGTAAACATTGCATTCTTAACTTCCTGTATGTTTTTACTCAGTACGGCCCTTAAAAATGTGATGATATCGTTCTTGGCATCATCGGAACCACTGAAAAAAGTAGTAGAGTACTCAAGCCCCATGTTGTCAAGCTCTTTGCCAAGGTCTGATATCTGGCTGTTTGTCCTAAGGATTACGGCAGTCGTCTTATCTTTTCCCGCAACCCGGGTTACGAGGTTTAAAGCATAAGGGATGAGGTTTTTTTTATCCGCATCAATGATTACGGGTTTTTCACCATTTATTCCAAGTGCATTATTAAGGCCATTTAATTCTTCTTTATGAGAACTGTCTGCGGTTTTGGAAATGAAGTAGTCCCTGGAAAAACCAAGTACCTGGTTTGTACTCCTGAAGTTTTCTGCTAATACAAAATGGGTGGAATCCTTAAATAGTTCGAAGTTGGAAATAGACCCGCCCTGGAAACCAAAAATAGCCTGCTTCTTGTCACCTACGGCAATAAACTTAATCCCGGATCTTAGGGCAATCTCCGCTTCCATCTTGTTTACATCCTGGAGTTCATCTACGAGTACGTAATCAAATTCAGGGTCTTTATTGAGTTTTAAATACTCGATGAGGAGGTCTGCATAATCAAAACCCTCGAATTTTTTAACTTCTTCGTAGTGGTGATAAATTTTAATAAATTCATCAAGGAATTTTTCAAGTTCTACCCTGCTTACCTTTGAATCCTCCGGGAGGTATTTGCCCGATTCATCAACACTTCTATACCCGGGCAGTATGCCAAAACTTTTGAGGTAACGTATGAGGTTTTCAATTTTGGGCACAAGAGAATCAAGAATATATTTCTCGGAGTAATTTAATATCCTGTTTTCCTTTATATAAAGGTAGATAGAAAACCTGAGCAGGTTTGAAGAGATAATGTCCTGGTTGTCGAGGCTGCTTAGTGCATAAGAATGAAATGTGAAGACATTGAGCTTTGCGATATCGAAGCTGATATTTTCTTCATCCCTTATTTTCAGGATCCTCTCTTCCATCTCACGCTTGGCCTTTTCCGTGAAGGTTAAACAGAGAATTCTCTCGGGACTAAAACCCTGGTTTATGAGTGAAAGAAACTTATGTGCGAGGAGAAGTGTTTTGCCGGTGCCGGGGTTGGCGGTAACGAGTATGTTGCCCCTCGTGTCCAGTATGTCCTGTTTTTCCTTGTTTATACCCATTATAAAAATCTACCGAATTTACCTGAATCTTTGGATAAAGTATTTAAATCTAAGGATTAACAATAATCGTATATTAATTTAGTTAAAGGAAATAAAAATGATAAGAAAAATTTTACCCATACTGTTTATCCTGATTGGCCTTAGTATTGCCGGGGATGTTTTTTCCTCGGATACCGATTTTGACCATCAATATAGGAATTATGGCCTTATTCTGAATGACCATGTAAATAATGGACGAGTTGATTACGGCAAACTGAAAACCAATTCAGCAGGCCTGGATATTGTTTTAGTAGAGTTTAGCGGTGTAACCAAAGCCGGGTTCAATACATGGGACAAACAAAAACAGCTGGCATATCTGATAAATCTGTATAATGCGGCTACTCTTGACCTTGTTACTGATAACTATCCCCTGGGAAGTATTAAGGACATAGGTAAACCGTGGGACAAAAAAATCGTGAACCTTCACGGTGATACTATCTCACTTAACCAGCTCGAACATGAAGTCATACGAAAAAACTATAAAGAGCCAAGAATCCACTTTGCCCTGGTCTGTGCAGCAAAGGGATGCCCGGTATTAATCAGTGATGCCTATACCGGAGATAAACTGGAATCCCAACTCGAAGGTTCAACAAAAGCATTTTTATCTGCACCTGATAAAAATAAAATAGATGATGCTAACCAGGTAATAGTTGTTTCACCGATTTTTGACTGGTTTGCAGATGACTTTAGTGCTAAGTCCGGTTCGGTTGTGGCATTTATAGCCCCTTATTACTCAAAAAATCCTGAAGATTTAAAATCTTACCAGATTAAATATACTAATTACGACTGGTCACTTAACGATAAGTAACTTTATATCGTAATACTGCGGCCCGAACTCTTTAATATTTTCTAAATAATGAAAAATGTTGATGTAATTATCCCTGTATACAACGAGGAGGGGTCTATCGGCCTTGTAATCGGTGATATACCAAAAGAAATTGTAAATGAAGTTGTCGTTGTAAATAATTTATCAACAGATAACAGCGTTGAGGTTGCAAAGCGGGCAGGGGCAACTGTGGTAGACCAGGACAAAAGGGGGTACGGCAATGCCTGCCTTAAGGGGATAGAATATGTTGATGCCAAAGCTGTTAAGCCCGATATCCTGGTATTTCTTGACGGGGATTATTCAGACCACCCGGAAGAATTGCCTGCACTTTTAAAACCAATAATTGAAGATGATTATGACCTTGTGATTGGTTCAAGAACTACGGGTAGCCAGGAAAAGGGTGCAATGCTTCCGCAGGCGGTATTTGGAAATTTTCTTGCTACTTCTCTAATCCGTTTATTCTACGGATTTACTTTTACAGACCTTGGGCCTTTCCGTGTAATTAAATATGAAAGCCTGAAATCACTTGAGATGCAGGACACTACATTTGGCTGGACGGTAGAGATGCAGGTCAAGGCCCTCAAGAAAGGACTAAAATGCATAGAGGTTCCCGTAAGTTACCGTAAAAGAATAGGGGTATCAAAAATAACAGGCACACTAACGGGAACTGTAAAAGCCGGGTATAAAATTATCTGGACAATTTTTAAATATTTATAATAAAATTCCCTTAAATCAACCATGCCTGATAAAGCCGTATTTTTAGACCGGGATAAAACCATAATTCTGCCAAACGGGGACAACTATATCTACAGGATTGGTGACTTTTATATTCCTGACAGTTATATAACGGCACTAAAAAAACTGTTTGATAATGAATACAAACTTTTTGTAGTTACAAACCAGGGAAGGGTGGCAAAAGGCTATATGACCGAGGAAGACGTAACAGAACTGCATGAATATCTAAATGATATTTATAAAGATCACGGCTTTCAAATAGAGGAGTTTGCTTACTGCCCGCATAACCCGATGGGGCATGTTTCTCCCTACAATGTTGTTTGCCGATGCAGGAAACCCAAGCAGGGCATGTTTTATGATTTAATAGATAGATATGATATTGATGTTACAAAATCATGGATGGTGGGTGATACGGAGAGGGATATTGTTCCCGGCAACCTTTGCGGGTTGAAGACGATACTTCTCAGGACCGGTTACTACATAGGTCCAGAGAATGCAGACTATATCGAAGATGATCTTGCCTCTGCTGCTAATAGAATTCTAATAACTAAAAATTAACGTATATAAAATTATTTCTTTATGTAGAATAGTGCCATGTCAGAAAATATAATGAAATCAGCAGTACGTGTTTTATACAATTTCACGGATACTACGCAGGGTGTAGACAAAGAAGAAGTTCTAAGGATCTTTGGAATATCTAAAGACTTTAAACCCCAGGAAATAATGGACCTGTTGCTTGAGAACAATTATCTCAACCCTTCCGACAGCGGTGATCTTTATTTCATTTCAGATGATGGCCTCAAGCTTATAAAAGCAATCTGATAAGATTCTTTTTTTATCTAACTAGAATACAACAATATTAAAGGGGTCGGATTTAAGTCTTAGTTAATTTGCGGTTATTTTGAGAAAATGCGTCCCCGAGAGGACTCGAACCTCTGACCCCCAGATTAGGAATCTGGTGCTCTATCCTGCTGAGCTACGGGGACACTTAATAGAACGCAATATTTTAGCAAATTTTTTATAGATGTAAAAAGATTTGAGTAAATAATGTGAATTAACGATATTAATGAAATTTATTTTGCTTCTTTATGCAGGATTTCATCAACTCTGAGTTTAACTTCCCCATGAAGGTTGTTATCAAGGTAAAGCTCAACTGCTTCTCTTACAACTTCAGAAATACTTTTCCTGAGAGACCACTTTGTCTCTTCCAGTGCTTCGGCAAGTTCTGCTGAAACCCTTATATTCAGTATCTTTTCCAGGTTTTTATCGCTCTGTTTTTTTGCGGACATATTTATTCGGGGGTCTCTTTTTTATATAAATTTAAAGAATTATAAACCCTTTTTTGTATTACAGTAATACAAATATACCATGTTGACATGATGTGTAAATTTGTCTATACTGATCTACTGTATTACAGTATTAATGTCCTTTTGTATTATGGACATACAATATTACAATCATAAATGGAGGAATTCAACATGAATAATTTTAACAGGCAGGAATGGGGGATTGTTGCCAACGAGGTTAATGAACTTCAGGATATGCTTTGGCACAGTGCAATGAAACTTGCAAAGTACGATCTATTGGTTGATCAACTCCCCCACTGGACCGAAGACCAGAAAGAAAGGTATGTCAAAGAAAGCTATGAGTTTCATCTTGCTGATGGCTGGAAAAGAATTGAAAAAATTAAAAACCTGTTAGATAAACTTGGAATGCCAGAGGATGTAAAACTTAAAAGGGATATTGTACACGACGTAGCCTAGTTTAGTTTTATCTCAAAAAGTTTTGGCCAGAGTTTGCCGGTGACAAAGATCCTTCCGGTTTGTATATCAAAAGCAATACCGTTGAGTACGTCTATTCTTGTATTTCCATCAAAGTGTTTATGCAGGACTGAAAGGTCGTACCATTTTAGAACTTTCCCGTTCATCGGATCGATTGAAATAATTTTATTTGACCTCCAAATATTTGCATAAATCTTTCCGTCAATATATTCAAGTTCGTTTATAAGGTTTACCTGTTCACCTTTGTCTGTAACCTTTATTTTCCTGGTTTGTTTAAAAGTGGCCGGATCATAAAAATAAATAAAAGGTGATCCATTACTGATTATCAGTTCTTTCCCATTATTGGTTATACCCCAACCATCAAATGGGTATTTGAATTTACCAACTTCTTCAAAACTCCCGGCATCGTAAATAAGCCCGGTCTTGGACCTCCAGGTGAGCTGATATATCTTCCCGTTTAAGAGTGTTATTCCTTCTCCGAAATAGTGGTCAGGGAGTTTATGAATCTGCTCGACCTTACCTGTGTTAAGGTTTACTTTTCTTAAAGTTGATTTTTTATAAAGGCCTGTGCTTTCGTAAATACTTCCTTCATGAAAAATAAGGCCCTGTGTAAATGCAGACGTGTCATGAGGGTAGGAATTAACAATAACAACATTTTCAGAACTAACTTGTTCAATAGCAGAGCTTGGGTTTTGACATGAATATAATGGGAAAAATAGAAGAATAAA
This sequence comes from Candidatus Dadabacteria bacterium, assembly GCA_030624695.1. Lineage (GTDB taxonomy): Bacteria > Desulfobacterota_D > UBA1144 > Nemesobacterales > JAJCZQ01 > JAJCZQ01. The sequence continues at coordinate 7,056 of JAUXJP010000028.1, forward strand.
TAATAAGATAGAATTTATTAGGAGTTTCATATTTATCGGGACTTATCTGTTTCTGTGATTTTTTAATATATCACGAAAAGTAAATAAATCATGGATGTTTCATTATATCCTTGCATAAAAATAATAATTTAGGTATACCTAAATATAATCTTAATAAATATAAATAATAATTATGAAAATGAAAAATATATTAGTTATATGCATGCTCACTGTTTTACCGGTTTACTATTCTACTAACGCTTTTGCGGTAGGCGGAATTTCCAATTCTAAAGTTATAGTCCCAAGTACGGATACTGTACCTAAGAAAAGGGTAGAAATTGAACCATTTGCCAATTTTCTTTTTGCTGACGACGAGAATAACACAAAGACCTATGAATTAGGTGCCAGGATTACATATGGGCTTCTTTCTAACATCGAATTTGGCGTAACATTTTTATTCGTTACTTTTGAAGATGATGACCTCATAAACACAAATACAAATTTTGGAAATTTCGAACCCGGTATTGGTATAAAATGGAGATTCCTTGAACAGCAGGGAAATGATTTATTCTCATTCTCTCTAGCCTATGAAGGTGGCGTTTCAATTCCAATCAGAAGTAATGAAGGAAATTGGACCTTTGAGCCTTTGGGGCTTATTCTAACCAAGAATTTCAATGAGAAATTTTCAATGGATATTGATGTTGTCCTAAGAATAGTTGAGGATGAACTCTGGGGAATAAATTCTAATTATGGCCTGGGGTATTACTTTACAGACTGGCTGCAGCCCGTAGCCGAGATGGGATATGTCTATGAAAATATTGATAACCAGAGAAATGCCCATGACCTGAGTGTTACGGGGGGATTTACTGCAAACTTAACCGATTATGCAACGTTAATAATTGGTGTAACAAAGAACCTTGTTTCTGAAGAGACCGAGGACACACTTGTCATAACATCTGCATTAACATTAATATTTTAAACCGAGGGAAAAACTATGCTAACACAATCAATTGAAGACTATTTAAAAGTAATTTATGACATTCAGAATACCGATGGGAAAGTAACAACCACTTCACTTTCAAACAAGCTTGGTATAGCCCCTGCCTCGGTAACGGGTATGTTAAAAAAATTATCATCAAAAAAGCTTGTTACTCATAAAAAATACCAGGGTGTACAGCTTACCGAGAGTGGCAAAAAAATAGCATTGGAAATTATACGCCATCACAGGCTTATAGAACTTTATCTAAAAGAAGCGCTCGGGGTTCCCTGGGACCAAGTACACGAAGAAGCCGAAAAATGGGAACATGTCCTGTCTGAAGATATAGAGGACAGGATAGATGAGTTCCTGGGCCATCCGACTTCCGACCCACACGGTTCCCCTATACCCAGCAGGGACGGAAAGATCATAGAAAGGGAATGTTTTTGCCTTGCCGATATTGAGCCGGGCCATAAGGCCGTAATTGCAGAAGTCAGTGACCATGACGCAAGTATGCTGAGGTACCTCGGGGAAATGGGATTTTACCCGGATACAAATATTAAAATTGA
>JAUXJP010000238.1 GCA_030624695.1 Candidatus Dadabacteria bacterium
AAGATGCCTTAAAGGTAGATTATCAATCAGTTTTATAAAGGCTGAATGCTTTTTAACAAGAATTAAAATTGGGGCAAACATCAAGAAGAAGACAGCCAGCTTCAAAGAGGTAATAATTAGATCGTTCCCTAAACCATACGTACTGAATTTTATAATATTTTCAATAACAAGAATTAAACAGACAAAATACAAAAACGGAGCATATATCAAAAGATAAAATTTCAAATATTCAGAAATTGTTGCTCTGAGTTGTTTAAATGCATACCAAATTATTACAGAGCTGAATATAAAGTAACTTATACCGGTTCCGATTGCTACTCCTTCAATGCCCCATCCCACACGAACGAGTGAATAATTAAGAATTACACTTAACAGGATTATAGGGACGGTTAATAAAACAATCTTTATCTGTCTATTCAGCGCTACGCATATTGACAATGGCATCCTGAAGAGCGGGACAAAAAATAGTCCTAATGTTAAAATTTGTGCAACCTTTATTGCCGGAAGATATTGCGTGAGAAAATATTGAATGGGAAGATGAATACTAAAGTATAAGGCTGCAAGAAAAAAGGGCATTAAATAGGCCACGAGCACTGTGGGCTCAACAAGGTAATTCTTAACCTTGTAAATGTCCTTGGCCCTTCCGAACTTCTCCATCATACGGGGATACAATACAACATGAACGACTTCAGGAATCAAGAAAACAACTTTGTTTACAAATAAAGCAACACCAAAATAGCCAAGGTTTTCCTTCGATAACATTGCAAGAATAATAATCCTGCCGGTACTGGTCAGCAACATAAACAGTAAACCAACGGCCATAATCGGAAATCCGATTTTTACTAATCTCCATATCAAAGGAAAAGAAACGCTTATGGGAGGTATTCGCCCAGCATACTTTAAGATGTAAAGAATACATAGCACATCAGCAATTAACAGGCCCAGAAAAAGTCCCTTTAATCCAAGATAATATACAAGCGTTACACTGGCTAAAATATTCAGCAGTCCATAAAAGATATGTATTCTGCCAAGTAAAATTGCTTTCTTCTCAATGACGAATTTAAAATGGTAAAAAGTTATTATTTTATTGGTTATTATGATAAATGCGAGAAATATGGCAAAATAAACGTAAATGCTGTCATAATCAGGGCTCCTTAAATAACAAAAAGAAAAAAGAATCAAAAGCGTACATATAACTAATGAATAGAAAAAATTAACGCCGAAAACGCTTGTCAATATAAGTTCGGCTTTCTCGTCATTTCCTCTGCCCCTATTGTACGGAACTTCTCTATTCATTGCAGTGAATGTTCCCGCCTGGGAACATGCTTCTAATTCCATTACCAGGCCAAAGGCATTTCTGAGTCCATATAGAGTCGGGCCAAGCAACTTTGCTATAAAAACCCCCCCTAAAATATTTAAAAACATGCGGAGATAGATAGAAAATGAATATAAAGCTGATTCATTCAGGATTTTTCTCTCTTCTTTATAGTCCTGAGGTTGTTTTTTCATTATAAGTTCTTGAATCTTAAGTAGGCTTTTCTAATAAAAATCAGCGGGAAACATGCTCCATAGACAATTAGTAAAATATGTAGAAGATTTGATATCGAAAAAAGTAAAATAGACAAAAAAATAACAGTTTCATCAAAAAAGGTATTTATAAGGGAACGTATTAGTTTTGTTATACTTCCATTTCTGTTTCTCATTTCATTGTCTATAGGAGTTCGATCAGGACTTTTCTCCTTTTCATGTTCTCCCATATCTCTGAATTTTTGCTGCACAGCTCTTTTTCGCTCTTGCTCAACATAAAGGAGAGCAAACTGCATATTAAAAATTAGACTATAAAAAAAAGCTGAAGAAGCTCCTAAAATTAGATATATATGATGATCAGTACTCCTATAAACATTAATTGCAATGGAAATAAAGACTAAAGGGTACAGGATCTGCTCTACGGTTGTATCAAGAAGGACCCCTTTTGGCGAAAAGGTCTTTTTATATCGCGCAATTTCTCCATCTACATGATCCAGGATAAATCCCAATTGAAGCAGGAGCCCACCAATTACAGAATTATGATAATTTCCGTACGCTAAAAAGATACAGGCAATAATTCCAAGAATCCCCCATAAGGCTGTCACCTGTGTTGCATTAATCCCCACACGTAGAAATATCCAGGTGAAATATATTGAGAACTTCCTTATGAATATGTGATACCAGCTTGATGGATGTCTTTTCCATTCTGCTGATATCTTCTCAATATCCCAACATATTTTTCTAAGTTCCTTAATATTTTCCATGTTTTTTGACCTTATTTTTATAGCCTGGCAATGAAATCAATGGCAGGAGGTATCTTCAGACGGCTTCGTTGGGCGCTTGCCTTTTTTGCTCCCTGGGTTTGTGGGTTTGTGCTTTCTTGAATGAATATAATAACTGCCATGTAAACGGGTAATTTTTATTCCATCTAGTGGTTCTTATAAATATTGCTTTATTCTTGAATAGTAGGAAAGAGAAGAATCTGTGACTGAGAGCCCTCTTAATTTCCTTAAAACCCACTAGCTTATAAGTCCAACTTGCCGGTGTATTACTGGCAACGTCCATTCCAAAAGCTTGGTTATATCCAAGTTTTTTTAACTCTAAGAGAACTTTTGAGCTGAATTCTATAGAGTTGCCGCTGCCTCTGTATTTTGGTGTTATGTAAAAATGAAAACCATGTGCTTCATCCTCTTTTAGTTTAATTTCATGCATATGCT
>JAUXJP010000064.1 GCA_030624695.1 Candidatus Dadabacteria bacterium
ACTATGCAAAATTAGGTGAAGATCTTAACTACGATACGATATGGATTCCTGAGACATGGGGCAACGATGCCTTCACAATAATGAACACCATTGCTGAAAATACCAGCAGGATCAAAATTGCCTGTGGAATAATTTCCGTATTCAGCAGGAGTGCAGCAAATATTGCGCAGACGATTGCAACGATAGATACTTTCTCAGGTGGCCGTGCAATACTTGGGCTTGGCCCGAGCACAAATATAGTTAATGAGAACTGGCATGGTATGAAACACGAAAGGCCCCTCAGGAGAACAAGGGAGTACGTTGAAATAATAAGACTGATATTAAGCGGTGAGCGGGTCACATATGACGGTGAAATCATAAAACTAAGAAATATGAAATTCCAGTCAAAACCGCTAAGAAGAAATATCCCGGTTTACCTTGCATCGCTTGGCCCGAAGAACCTTGAACTCACAGGGCAGCTTGCCGATGGGTGGCTCCCCTTTCTGTGCCCTGAAAACCATATAAATAAACTAAAGAAAAATGTTGAGGATGCGGCATTAAAAGCTGGCAGGTCTATGAGTGATATCACCATTTGCCCTTATGTTCCTGCACTTTTATCATCTGATAACCAGGAAGAAGCAGACTTTAAAATCAAGGAATTTATTTCATTTTATGTTGGTGCTATGGGCCCTCACTATTACAACCTGGTTACATCCTACGGGTTTGGAGATGACGCAGTACAGATCAGGGAGGCATGGAATAACAAAGAGCTCGTAAAATGCGTGGAAAGTGTGAGTGATGAACTTCTGGATCTGGTTGCAGTAAAAGGTACAGCTGATAGTGCACATAAAAAGCTTGATTCTTACAGGGAAGTGAGCGACTGCCCGATATTAATGTTCCCGTTTAAATCAACAAAAGAACAAATTCTGGAAACACTAGAGGCCCTGGCACCTGTCAATTAATTATTGTCAGTATCGCTGAGTACAATATCGGGTTCTTCAGCTTTTTTCTTTCCAAATATCATTGCAATATAAATTCCAATTTCATAAAACACTAACAACGGCACGAGCATAAACATCATGGAGACTGCATCTGTGGTCGGGGTTATTAAGGCCGCTGCAACTGCGCTTAGAAGTAGTGCATATTTTCTCTGCTTTCTGAGCCACTTGTGATTAACAATACCGAATCTCGCAAGTATGTAGATAACAATTGGGTATTCAAATATTATTCCAAAACCGATTATCAGTGAAATAAGAAATGAAAGTCCTTCCTTTATACTGGGAAAAGCCTTTATGTTTTCGGTCGAGTACTCACCCAACAGGAAGCTGAACCCTTTTGGTGCAACAATGAAGTAACAAAATGAGGCCCCGAGTAGAAAAAACAGGGTGCCGAACAGTATAAAAGGCAGTACAACCCTTTTTTCATTTTTATAAAGCGCCGGGGAAATAAAACTCCATACCTGGTAAAGAATCACCGGCACTGATAGAACAAAAGCTGCAAATATTGAGACTTTTAAATAGGTTATAAACCCTTCCGTCGGCCGTATAAAGATCAGCGAACTTCCTTCCGGCAGGTTCTGTACTAATGGGTCCATCAGAAACGCGAAAATTTCCTTCGAGAAATAGTACGACGGGATAAAAAATATAACTATCGATATTAAAGAAAAAAATATTCTTTTTCTTAGTTCCTGGATATGGTCCAGAAAGTGCATATTTTCAATTTCAGACATTTTAGAAATTAAATCTTAACCTAAGCAATATTCTTAAACAATCGGAATATTTTTATACTCTAATAATTATCAGAAATCTTACAATTAATTCAATTGACAAAGTGCCAGTCTTAACTATATTTTATCCGGTTGTTTAACCCACCCTTTCCGGAGGCAAAATTTGAAAATTTTAATTACTGATGGACTTTCGTCAGAAGGTCTTGATATCCTTAATTCAGCTTCTGATTTAGAAGTAGTTGAGAAGAAGGGAATCAGCAAGGAAGACCTGTTAAAAGAAATAAAAAATTATAACGGATTAATAGTAAGAAGTGCCACGAAAGTAACAAAGGAAGTAATTGATGCATCCGAGGGCAACCTTAAAGTAATAGGCAGGGCTGGCATCGGCGTTGATAATATTGATGTTGAGTATGCCACGAAGAACGGGATAGTGGTTATGAACACTCCCGAGGCAAACGCTATTACAACAGCTGAACACACTATAACCTTACTCTGTTCACTTGCGAGGAACATTCCCCAGGCGCACAGGTCCCTTAAGGAAGGAAGATGGGACAGGAGCAAATATAAAGGTATAGAACTTTTTGGAAAAACCATGGGTTTCATTGGCCTTGGCAATATCGGAAAACTTGTTGCCGAGAGAGCAATAGGCCTGAAAATGAACGCTATAGCGTTTGACCCATTCCTGACACCAGAAGCAACATCCAAACTCGGTGTAGAACTTGTAACACTTGATGAACTGATTGAAAAAGCAGACATTATTAGCGTCCACACACCTCTTAACCCCGAGACAAAGGACCTTATCAATAAAAAAACAATTGCCAATATGAAAGACGGCGTATTAATCATCAACTGCGCCAGGGGCGGGATCATTAACGAAGCTGACCTTGCCGAGGCGATCACCAGCGGTAAAGTGGCAGGGGCAGGTATTGATGTATACACATCCGAGCCGGTCGAACAGGACAACCCTTTACTTGCTCTTGATGAGAATATTGTAATAACACCTCACCTTGGTGCTTCAACCGAAGAAGCACAAAAGAAAGTAGGCCTGGCCATAGCTGAGCAGATTGTAGATTTTGGTGTAAACGGCGTAGTTCAGAATGCAGTAAATATGCCTTCACTTAGCCTTGAGCAGTTAAAATCAATGAGGCCATATCTGGATCTTGCCGAAAAGATTGGCAGCCTGCAGGGACAGCTCTGTAAGGGTGCCGTAAAGCAGATTAATATCGAATATGACGGTGAAGTTTCAAATTTAAATACAGACCCGCTTACTATAGCGGCCCTTAAGGGATTTCTCACACCGATGATGGACCTGCCGGTGAGCTTTGTAAACGCATCCGTTATTGCAAAAGAACGCGGGATAAAAGTAATTGAATCCAAAAGCGAAACATCAAGAGAATATACCAGCCTTATAAACATGTCCGTGAAAACTTCGGAAGGAATAACGGGAGTATCAGGTACAGTTTACGGAAAAGGAGAACCGAGGATTGTCTGGGTCAATGGTATGTCAGTAGATGTAGTGCCCCAGGGCCATCTCCTTGTCAGCGAAAACTATGACAAACCCGGCTTTATAGGTTCCATGACATCACTGTTGGGAAATAAAGGTGTAAATATAGGACTTATGCATCTTGGAAGGGAGAAGATCGGAGGAAGGGCCATAGTATTTACAAACGTGGACTCCCCTCTTTCAGAAGAGTTGATGAGCGAACTATCCGTACTACCGGATATAATTTCAGTAAAACAGGTTAAATTCTAATGAGCATGCACTTAAAACTACCCCAAGGGGTAAAAGATTTTGGGCCTCAGCAAGCTGAAGAGCTTAGAAGGGTAGAGGAAGAATTACTGGAAGAATTCTCCAGGTGGGGATATAAAAGGGTTATAACCCCCCTTTTTGAATACCTCGATACTATTACCATTGGATTAGGTGAAGAGCTTAAATCAAAGGTTATGAAGTTTGTCGACCCTTCTACAGGGGATATCGTGGCGTTAAGGCCTGACATCACACCTCAGATTGGCAGAATCGTAGCAACTAGATTAAAGGGCAAGAAACATCCACTGCGCCTTTGTTACAGCGGGAGAATAGTAAGGTTTGAAGAAAAGGGCAGCGGTAAGGAACGTGAAATATTCCAGGCAGGCTGTGAATTGATCGGTGCAAAGTCTCCTGAATGTGATGCCGAAACTATTTCACTGGCCATTAAATCCTTACAGAAACTTGGACTAAAGAACCTTGTACTTGATATTGGCCATAGCGGCATTCTTCGTTCTATTTTTTCCAGGCTTGGAGATCTTGAATCCGAATTCAGGGAAGCCCTCAAATCAAAACAGTTTGAAATTATTAGCAGTATATTAAAAAAATCCACCTTCGATAAAGAGACAACAAAGTTAATTATAGATTTTTGCAACCTTGAAAACGACCCAAAATTATTAAAAAAAGTTAAAGCAAAAAGCATCTTTAAAAAAGAAATTACCGAACTCGAAAAGGTCCTCGCAATTGTAGATGAATACAAACTCAACTGTGACCTTTCAATTGATATTGGGGACATAAGGGGATTCAACTACTACACGGGAATCACTTTTGAAATAATTTCTCCAGACGCAGCAAGCCCTCTTCTAATTGGCGGCAGGTATGACAGCCTTGTTAAAAAATATGGCTATGATGCACCTGCAACCGGCTTTGCAATAGACATGGAAGAGCTACTGTCTGTCACAAAACAGCACCTTGAGGCCAACCAGGTACATTTTATTGTAACTCCAAAATCCATAAGGCTCAGAAGGCAAGCCATACAGCTGACCCAGTGGTTAAGGTCAAGCGGATTTAAAGTAATCCTGGATGTTAACGGCAGTAAGGAAGTAACAAAACTCAACTCCGTAAGTTCTTTAACCTCCTACGGCAAGATCATTATTGAATCGCAGAAAAAATTAAAACTCATTGAATCAAGAAGCGGTGTTAAAAGGGAATTTTCAAACCTTGAAGAACTTCTTAAGGGAGGATTCTGAGATTGTCCAACCTTGTTGTAGTAGGTTCGCAGTGGGGTGATGAGGGAAAGGGGCGCATAGTCGACCTTATCTCTAATGAAGTTGATATCATCGTAAGGTACCAGGGCGGGAATAATGCCGGACATACGATTGTTTTCGATGGTAAAAAAGTCGTTCTTCACCACATACCTTCCGGAATACTAAGGGAAGGTAAAGTCTCCATCATTGCAAACGGCGTAGTAGTCGACCCAAAGATCCTTATTGAAGAGATGGAAGGCCTCAGATCATCCGGATACCACATAGGCCCGGACAACTTTAAGCTGAGTAACCGCGCACATGTGATCATGCCTTATCACAGGAAGATTGACCTTGAAAGGGAAAAACTCAAGGGAAATACCAAGATTGGTACAACCGGAAGAGGTATTGGCCCGGTTTATGAAGATAAGTATGCAAGGCGCGGGATAAAACTTTCTGACCTGACTAAACCAGAGCATTTCCGCAAAAGACTAGGTGAAATATTAAATGAAAGAAACATTTATATTACAAAAGTCCTTGAATCCGAACCCCTTGATGCAGATGAAATATACGAGGAATACCTTGAATACGGGAAATACCTGGAGCCTTATATAACAGATTCATCGAGGCTTTTAAACCAGTACATAGGTGAAGGTAAATCAGTCCTGTTTGAAGGTGCACAGGGAACACTACTTGATATTGATTTTGGTACTTACCCATTTGTAACTTCTTCCAACGCAGTGTCAGGAGGAGTGACAGTAGGAAGTGGTGTTAGCCCGATGATAATCGACCACATTGTTGGGGTAGTAAAAGCATATACAACAAGAGTTGGAGAAGGCCCGTTTCCTTCTGAAGAATACGGAGATCTTGAAAATAAGCTCAGGGAAGAAGGTTCGGAATTTGGTGCTACCACGGGAAGGTCAAGAAGGTGTGGATGGCTTGATATTGTAGCTCTTAACTACTCTGTCATGGTAAACGGCCTGACTTCTCTTGCCCTTACAAAACTTGATGTATTATCCAACTTTGAAACAATTAAACTCTGCACCAGCTATAAATACAAAGGAAAGACTATAGACTATTTCCCTTCCGACCTGGAAACTCTTGAAAACTGTGTGCCTGTATACGAAGAATTTGAAGGCTGGAATTGTGACATATGCGACATTACTGATTTCAACGATCTGCCTGAACAGGCAATAAATTATATAAATAAAATCGAAGAGTACACGGGCGTTCCGGTATGGCTTATTTCCGTAGGGCCTTCAAGGGAAAAGATTATTGAAAAAACCAAGCTGAAAATTAACTAGATCCTAACCTTCCTGGTATTTATGATTCATTGATTTTATTACTGTTATTTTCTTAGCTTCAATTTCGTTGGTATAACTTCTGAGTTCTGATATAAAATTTCTTCTGTAGATTCCAACTACTTCAACCAT
>JAUXJP010000172.1 GCA_030624695.1 Candidatus Dadabacteria bacterium
GGGAAATTTTATGAATAAAAGAATTGTAGTAGCAATGAGCGGTGGAGTAGATAGCGGCACAACTGCTGCATTGCTTAAAGACAAGGGTTATGACGTTATTGGCGTAACGATGCAACTCTGGGACTACGGGGAAGCCGAAGGCGGATGCTGCTCGGCTGATGAAGTCTGTGATGCAAGAAGGGTAGCTTATGACATTGGAATTCCCCATTATGTTGTAAACTATATGGAACAGTTTAAAAAGTATATTGTAAGTGATTTTATTTCAAAATATGAAGAAGGTTTTACACCAATACCATGCGTCTTATGTAACCAGTTTATGAAATTTAACTTTTTACTGAAACGCTCACTTGAACTTGGTGCAGATAAACTTGCAACAGGTCACTACGCAATAATAGATATTAACGAAAATACCGGCGAATATGAACTTAAAAAGAGTACAGATTCAAATAAAGACCAATCATATTTTCTGTTTACACTGACACAAAAAGAATTATCAAGACTTGTATTTCCCCTGGGTGATAAGACCAAACCGGCAGTAAGGGAAATAGCCAGGGGAATGAATCTTAAAATAGCCGAAAAAGCCGAAAGCATGGGTGTTTGTTTTATTACTGGAGGCAACTATAGGGAATTTTTGGAACCTTACCTGAAAAAAGGTAAAGAAAAGGGTGATATGGTAGATACAGAAGGTAACCTTGTAGGTGAACACAATGGTATTTCCTCTTATACAGTCGGTCAGAGAAGGGGTCTCGGTTTTTCCAATGGTGAACCAATGTACGTGGTAAGTCTCGATACTTCCGCAAACAAGGTAATTGTGGGTAGAGAAAAAGACCTTTATATGAAAAGTCTTTTAGCAGAGAAACTTTCCTGGACATTTAAAGCACCGGAGGGAGAAATAGAAGTTAATGCCAAAATAAGATATAGGTCACCGGAACAAAAAGCTATTTTAAAATTAATTAATGGAAAAGCACTTGTTGAATTTTCTGAACCTCAAAAAGCAATAACACCTGGCCAGGCCGTTGTCTTTTATCAAAATGATAAAGTACTTGGTGGTGGATGGATTAAAGAGGCCCTATAAAAATGAAGAAAATTTCTGTTGTAACCTTAGGGTGCAAAGTTAATCAATATGATACAGCTGTACTTCTAAACCAGCTTCCTAAAAGTAAATACACAAAGAATAAACACTTTGATGAAAAAGCTGATATTTATGTGATAGATACATGTACCGTTACTCATAAGGCCGATTCTGAAGCCAGGAACTATATATACAGGGCAAAAAGAAACAACCCGGAAGCTTTAGTGGTTGTTACGGGTTGCTATGCACAGGTCTCTGCTGAGGAATTATCAGGACTTAAAGAAGTTGACTATATTGTCGGTAACTCTCATAAATCAATGTCATTATTAAGAGTTATTAGAGAAGGAGAAAAACAGAAAGAACCTACTGTATTTATTTCTGATATTTTTAAAGAAAAAAAGAAAAAGTTTGATACTCCGCACATTGATTATTTCCCCGACAGGACAAGGGCGTTCTTAAAAGTCCAGGATGGGTGTAATTATGCCTGTACTTTTTGCATAATACCAAGGGCTAGGGGACGATCAAGAAGTCTTGATATAGAGGAAATAAAATCAAGAATAATAAGGTTAAGAGACAACGGATATAAAGAAGTTGTACTTACCGGTATTCATCTTGCAAGTTACGGTAAAGATATTGGCACTGATTTATATAAACTTTTATTGGAACTCGATAAAGAAAATATTATTAACAGAATCAGGTTAAGTTCGCTTGATCCGGCCGACCTTAAAAATGATTTAATTGATCTTTGTGCAGATTCTGAAATTATTTGCCCCAGTTTTCATATTGCACTTCAAAGCGGTGACAAAGATATTTTAAAACTAATGAGAAGACGCTACCTTCCAGAAAAATTTGTAAGTTCCACTAACTATATAAGAAAAAAAATGCCGGATGCATCTATCGGTACTGATATTATGGTTGGTTTTCCTAATGAAAATGAGGAAAATTTTAAAAATTCATATAATTTATTGAAAGAATCTGAATTAACATATTTTCATGTATTTCCATATTCAAAAAGAAGATATACTCAGGCTGAGTCCATGAATAACCAGGTTGATTCAAAAGTTAAAAAAGAAAGAAGTAAAACTTTAAGACAGTTAAGTTCATTAAAAAAAATAAATTTTTACACTAAGTTTATTGGTAAGAATATAAATACGCTGATAGAAAACAAATCCAGAGGAACTTCTAGTAATTACATTAATGTAAAAATAGAAGACAATATATACCAGACTGGCGATATAGTAAAACTAAAAATTAAAAGAATAGACGGCGAATATGCCGTAGCATAAAACTCATATTATAAATGATCAAAAAATCTATTCTTTTTTACTTGTCAATTCTAATTTTATTCTTTTTTGAATTTTCCTGTACAAAATCTGTAAGTTCAGAAAATATTAATAAGAATCAGGAAGTCGTCAGAATTTGGGCACTTGCAGATATTCAGCCAAGAAATTCCGAAGAAAGAGAAGCTTTCTCTATTGCTGTTGAAGATATAAATAAAAATATAAAAGATGTAAAATTTGCAATTGTGGCAGGTGATATAGTGCATACTACGGATGAAGATACTTTTGAGTGGTATGTTCAGGAAAAGAAAAAGTCGTATATAAGTGACTGGTATGAAATAATAGGCAATCATGATCTGAAAAGCGACAGGGGTAAATTATTTAAGAAAATATTACGTGAAAATCTAAATTACAGTATTAATTACGGGAATATGCTTTTTATTTTTCTTTCTGATGAATTAAGAGGTAAACCAACAGAAGTAACTGATGAAGTGTTTGAATGGTGGAAAATTCTAATCATTAATAACCAGGATAAAATTATAACAGTTGTAACACATGCCCCGCTCGAAGGGAGTAAAATTCCCTTTTCAGAACACGAAGACAGGCAAATCGCTGAATCTGAAAGATTTCAGAAAGTATTAAAGGAATACAAAGTTGATTTATGGTTATCTGGTCATTTACACTTACCGAATGAGTTTACAAATACTATGAACAGGAATAAAAATTTAAATGATACTATATTTGTACATATTTCTTCAATCAGGCCAGAATTTTTAGGCCTTAAGCATTCTCAGTCAAGAATCCTGGATTTCTTTTGCGGAAAAGATATTGTAAGTATTAAATCCAGAGACCATAAGTGGGGAAAATGGAATAAAGAACTGGAAAAAGATTATAAATTGTCAAAAATTGTAGAATGTAAATAAAATGAATATTTTCAAAAAACTATTACAATCGGTTTTGATTAGGTGTGGTAATCTATATTCTTTTCATAGTGATAAAAAATTAATAAATCTCTATATAAATAAAAACGACGAATGTGCTTTTGATGAACTGGTGAATCGATATATAGACAGGATTTATGCGCTATGTTTCAGAATCACAAAAAATAAGGAAATTACCGAAGATGTTGTACAGGAAATTTTTGTAACCCTTTCTCAAAAATTACATACATTCAGAGCA
>JAUXJP010000026.1 GCA_030624695.1 Candidatus Dadabacteria bacterium
CCTTATTTGACCTGAGTTCATTGGCAAAGAAGTCTGTTGGGCTAAGCGGGGCTGAAATAGAACAGGCGGTAATCTCCGCAATGTTTGACTCTTTTTCGATGGAAAAGGAGAGAAACAACACATCACTTGTAATTGCTACATCCTCAATCGTACCTCTATCCACCACGATGAGGGAAGAACATTCCAAGCTTGAAAGATGGGCAACCGACAGGGCAGTAAAAGCATCAAAGACTTAGTTCTTTATTTAGTATCAATTACTCTGATTTCACTGAAATTTACCCTTCTTATAGTTATACAAACAAATTGGATTCAGTACTAAAACATTATTTATATTTTGCTATAGTTAGAAAAAAACCCGGCATTGCCGGGCTTTTTTTCTTATGGAGGAGTTTGGAGGATAGACACAGTTAAGTATCATTTGTCTATATGCTTATTTAGTTGAAACTTTAATCTCTTTAGATTCAAAAAAAGTTGTAAATATTTTTAATTTATTACCATATACTTTCTATACGTATTAACTATGGGAGAATGGAAAATGTTTACAAACAATATAAATATTTCACTTACAGTTTTTAGTCACAAGTCTTAATAGGATGGAATGATACTTAATTATGATGGCAGCCGGATTTTGACAACTTTTTTCTGAATAAAATTACATAGGAGTGAAACTCGTTTTTTTATTATTCATCTTAGTCCTCCTTTGATAATAAACTGATATGCGGGTTTCACTCCTTTTATTTATGAAAATGCTGTTAAACTCCCTTCAAATTTGACTTATATTTCACGACATTTAATATTAATAAGTCAAAATTACTAAATAATTCTGACTAGTTTTGGGGTTGGAAGTCTTGGTTTTTATTAAATCACGGATTTACTTTTTTTAATAATATATTAGCTATTTATTGGTCAATTTACTTTATTTTGAGATAGGGAGAGAATATTATGTCAATTAATCCAGCAGAATTCAGGCCACCAGTTGAAAAAGATGAGTTTATTACGGGTATTGGAGATGATCCTGACAATCGTCTTGAAGCAGGAGTCTTATTCGTAGGTGCTGGGCCAGCAAGCCTTGCTGGAGCTATTCGCTTAAGTCAGCTTCTTGCAGATGAACCTGAATTGATGGAATCACTTGGTGAAATACCTATTGCTATTCTGGAGAAGGGAAAGTATCCGGGTGCACATTTGCTATCCGGTGCAGTTGTAAATCCTATAGGTTTTAAGACCCTGTTCCCGGAAATGGAAGAAAGTGATTTTCCTTTCTTTGAAAAAGTTAATGGTGAAGCAGTTTACTACTTAACAAAAAAAAGATCACTCAGATTGCCAACACCCCCAACTATGCACAACAAAGGTAACTACGTTGCATCTATCAGTAAAATTGGAGAATGGCTTGGCCAAAAAGCAGAGGAAGCTGGTGTAATGATCTTTAATGAAATGGCAGGCGATAAGCTTATTATAGAAGAGGGTGCTGTAAAAGGGGTAAAAACTGATGATAAAGGGCTTGATAAAGACTTGAATCCAATGGGTAATTTTCAACCCGGTACTGATATACTTGCACAAACTACCGTCTTGGGCGAAGGAACTACCGGCCATTTATCAATGGCTTTAATTGAACATTACAATTTGAAAAGAGCAAACCCGCAGATATACGCATTGGGTGTTAAGGAAATATGGGAAGTAACAAAACCCCTTAAGCAGGTTATACATACAATGGGTTGGCCTCTTAGGGGATCAAAAAAATACGGTGAATTCGGTGGAAGTTTTATTTATCCAATGGGTGATAATAAGGTTTCACTTGGCCTTGTAGTAGGGCTGGATTATGCTGATTCCAAGCTATCTGTTCATGATTTACTCCAGCAGCTTAAATCACATCCTCTTGTCAGCAAAATACTTGAAGGCGGCAAAAGAGCAGACAACGGGTGGGGAGCAAAAACAATTCCTGAAGGCGGGTATTATGCAATACCTGAAAGCCTGAATGTTCCTGGAGCTGTAATTATTGGGGATTCTGCCGGGTTGGTAAATGTACCTGCGTTAAAGGGAATACACTACGCAATGATGTCAGGAATAATGGCGGCAGAAAGTATATTTGCAGCACTAAAAGAAAAGAAAGACCTAAACGCGGCCGGAACGCTTGCCAGTTATGATGAAACACTAAGAAACAGTTTTATATTGAAAGATCTTTACAGTGTAAGAAATATGCGCCAGGCATTTCAGGGTGGTTTTCTGAAGGGCTTTATAATGGCAGGCCTTATGACAGTAACAAAAGGACTTTTTCCTGGCGGCAGATTCAGTTCTCACCACGACTATGAAAAAGAGTTGTTTATTGGGGACGACCCGCAATATCCTAAACCAGATGGAAAGCTGACTTTTGATAAGTTAACAAGTGTATATGAAAGTGGTAACAGAACCAGAGACAATCAACCTGATCATATCAGAATAATAAAAGAAGTTCCGGAAGCCCTTGGTGAAGCATGGATTAATATGTGTCCTGCACAGGTATATGAATGGGACGAGAGCGAAGGTAAAAAGATTATCAGGACTGACCCATCTAACTGTGTTCAGTGCGGAGCTATTACTTCCAAAGGCGGAAGGCTATTACCACCTGAAGGCGGCGGCGGACCTGAATATAAAGAGACATAATTAGAAAGCATTGCATGAATGAACTTAAATGTTAATTTATTTAAATGCCTAAAAGACCAACCGCAGTATTAATTGATTCTGATTGTGGTTGGGAAAATTCAGGTAAACCTAAGGCAAAGATCTTCGGATCCCCTTCTTTTACCCTTAGTTCCAGTAAAGGGGTTATACGTTTCCATTCCCCAAATTCAAAAAAAAATTATAATGGCAATCCAATAGAAGAACTAGAGAAATATCTTGGTGATGGGTTTACCTGCGTCGGATATATTTCTTATGAATATTCAAAATTTACAAATAAGAAATTCACAATAAAAAGAAGTAAAGAAGGCTTTAATACCTACGATACGTGCTTTCATTTTTACAAAGAAGATCAAATAGATGACTGTGAATATGAAGAACTTTTTGATAAATTAGGATTGAAACAGGATTTGGTGCCTAGGAAAAAACAGGTACATCAGTCTAATATTACAAAGAATGAATATTTAAAAATTATTGAAAAAGCTAAGAAATATATAAGCTCGGGAGATATTTACCAGGTAAACCTCTCCCAGAAATTCAGTACTTCTAAACTTCAAGACATCTATATAACCCTTTTAAAATTTTATGAGGCACAACCCGTTCCTTTTTCTGCACTTTTTCGGTATCAGGAGCATACTTTGATAAGTGGTTCAATGGAGCTGTTTTTACGGAGAAAAGGGGATTCTGTTTATTCAAAACCAATTAAAGGCACTGCAAAACGGAGTAATAATATAGCAACTGATATAAAAATTAAGAAAGAATTGGGGGAAAGTCAAAAAGAAAAGGCTGAAAACCTGATGATTGTAGACCTAATGAGAAATGATCTGGGAAGAATATGCGAAACAGGTTCGGTAAAGGTAAATGAACTATTCAAAATAAATAAATATAAAACCTTATATCAGATGGAATCTGAGATTGAAGGTCTACTTAGAAAGAAAATTACACTTCCGGAAATAATTTGCAGCACATTTCCTCCTGGCTCAGTAACCGGTGCACCAAAAAGCAGGGCACTTGAAATAATTGACCAACTTGAACCTCATTACAGGGGGCCATACTGCGGTGCATTCGGAATATTTTATCCTAATATGGACTTTACATTAAGTGTTGCTATAAGGATTATGCTGTCGGTTAACAATAATACATGCTACTGGGTAGGGGGCGGAATAGTATGGGATTCGCAGCCCGAAGCTGAATATAACGAAACATTATTAAAAGCTAAAGCAATAAGAAAAACCTTAACTTAAATATCACCTTTGCATGTAAATTTGATATATAATAAGTATCCTAATCAATGGAGATGGACGAGTTAATTCTTATTGACGGAAATATAGTTAAAGAACCTCTTACAAGGTCACTTTTTTTTGGTGAAGGTGTTTTTGAGACCTTCAGATGGAATAATCAATTACCAAGTCATTTTAATAAACATCTTGAAAGATTAAGAAATGGTAGTGAACTTTTAAGAATTCCAATTCCGGCAAGAGAAACAATATTAAAACAAATTGATTATGCCGTATCCTTATCAGATACAAATGATCTTTATATAAAACTTGCAATAATTTCAAAGGGAGACAGAATATTTTTTAAAACCCCCGACGAATCATCCCTACTTGTAATGACAAGAGACTACATTCAGTCCAGGGACATAGTTTCTATATGTGTTCTTAGTCATAAGCGCAATCCCGAATCCATATTAATCAGACATAAAACATTCAACTATCTGGAAAATATTCTTGGACGTAGAGAGGCAATTGAAAAAGGTTATGATGAGGGCCTGTTTTTAAACACAAATGACGACCTTACTGAAGCAACTTCCAGCAATATATTTTGGGCAAGGGGAAAAGACCTTTTCACCCCTGCAGCTGAATCAGGACTTCTACCAGGCATTACCAGGGAAATTATAATAGAAATTGCAGAAAATCTTGGTTATAAAATAAATGCTAGAAAATTTGATTTATCATATCTTTTAAATTCAGATTTTGCATTTCTTACCAATTCACTTATTGGAATGAATTATATTGAAAAAGTAAATAAGCAGGTAATGCCGCAAATAAATAAAAATTATATAAATATAAGAGAAGAATTATTTATCAAATTAGGGTGGTTATAATTGTATATAAGTATAAGGAGGCTTTTTCTTGAAGGCCATATGGAATAATGAAGTAATAGCGGAAAGTGACGATACAGTTGTTGTAGAAGGGAATCATTATTTTCCTCCTTCTTCGGTTAATAATGAATATCTGGTTGAAAGCAGCACTTTAACGGTATGTCCATGGAAGGGCGAAGCGAATTATTACGATATTGTCGTTGGTGATAATGTTAATAAGGACGGGGCCTGGTATTACCCGGATCCGAAAACCGAAGCCGCTGAGATAAAAGACCATGTTGCATTTTGGAGAGGTGTTCAGGTAACTAAATAATAAAAGGGAAGATTGTATGTCTGAAATTACTATTGCAGAATATCAAAAAATTGTAGACGACTGGATTCAGGATGTCGGTGTTAGATACTATTCTGAACTTACTAATCTGGCCGAGCTCATGGAGGAAGTTGGAGAAGTGGCGAGGATTATTTCTAGAGAGTACGGTGACCAGAGTTTTAAGGAATCCGATAAAAATTACGAACTGGCAGATGAACTATCGGATGTGTTCTTTGTTTTAGTATGTCTTGCCAATCAAACAGGTATCGATCTTAGTGAAGCAATTAAAAGGAATATGGAAAAAAAATACACCAGGGACAAAGAAAGACATAAACAAAATCCAAAACTTCATAGTGGATGATTTTTTTTGAATCGTATTTTTTTGTTAATTATCAAAATGAAAAAGAGTAATATCAGATTAACCATTTGAAATTATAGTAAATTTTATTAAATTGTTGGTTACGGGGTATATTTGCAAAAACAATCCATTGTGGTATCTTAGCCTTTTTTTACAAAGGTTTTTATAAACGGAGTTGCAAGTGGCTACAAGTGAAAAGTTAATTAATATCGGATCTAAACACGAAGATGTTCAAAATCGACCGGACGACAGAAATGTCCCAATTAATGAGGTAGGAATATGTGACCTTAAATTCCCCCTTGTTTTAAAGGGCTGTGAAAAAGACCAGTCTGTAACCCAGCATGTACAGGCCGTTTTCTCACTTAGCGTTGACCTTGATGGAGCAAAAAAAGGTATTCATATGAGTCGGCTTCTTGAGACCGTACTGGATCACAATACAGAACTTTCGTTAAATGGCCTAAAGAATTTTCTTGAGGACCTCAGTAATAGACAACTTGCAAAAAATGCATATGCAAAGATAGATTTTGATTACTTTTTTACTAAAGTTGCACCTGTTAGCGGAATACAGTCACCACAGGCATACAGCTGTTCATTTGAATGTGCTTATGATTCAGGTGGTTTTAAATTAAAACAGAGTGTAGAAGTGCCAGTGAAAACTTTATGCCCATGCAGTAAGGAAATCAGTGATTATGGGGCTCATAGTCAAAGATCAAAGGTTTGGATTTCATTATTACATAAACAGGAAGGTGACAGCGAAGTCGGTGTTTCACTTGAAGAAATTGTGGATATAGCTGAAAATGGTGCATCTTCACCCCTTTACCCTATATTAAAAAGAGAAGATGAACGTCATGTTACAATGAGTGCTTATGATAAACCGTGTTTTGTTGAAGATGTAGTAAGAAACATTGCTATTGTACTTGATGGAGATATTAGATTTTATTCATATGAAATCAGGGTTGTTAACTTTGAAAGCATCCATAGTCACAATGCATTTGCAGTTATACAGAAAAGTAATATTTAATATTGTTGTAACTTCCCGTAAATATTTAACATATTAAGGTTTTATGTTGTTTAATTCAACTTTTTCTCCACACAAATAATTATTGACTTATTTTATTCTGAGATTGTAACCATAATTAATTAATAAAAAGTGGATAACCCTTAGATTTTAAAAAAAAAGAATTAAAATACGTCCTAACTTATTGAAAATAAAAAGTATTTTTATGTGGATAGATTGTGGATAAATTTTTTAGAAGAATAGTTAACATCTTCTAACATGCTTATATCATTGAATATTCTTGAAAATTGTAAAGCCAGATTTATTAAGAAAAATTACTTATTTGTGGATAGTTTCACGTGAAACATCTATTTACCTATACAAAATTTACTGAATATCTTTCCTAAAAGATCTTCATTAGTAACTTCACCGGTAATTTCACCTAAAAAATCCAATGCCGATCTTAATTCCATAGACATAATTTCCAATGATTCTTCTAAAGTTATTGCTGACAAGAACCTGTTTAGATGATTATATGCATTAGTAAGCGAATTTTTGTGTCTTACTTCCGTTAAATACAGCTCAGGGCTTTCATTTATAATATTTTTGCCTATTATGGAGTCAGTTATTAGTTCACAAAGATCAGAGTACCCATCACCATTTTTGGCTGATATATATACAATTTTTTCTTCTACTACATAATTATAAATTTCTTTTATATTTATTTTGAGATTAAGATCTTTTTTATTGATAACAGCTATTATGTTTTTATTTTTTAATTGTTTTAGTACTTTTATATCATTTTCATCAATTTCATGAGAACCATCAAAAACCATAATTACAAAATTTGATTGTCTGATTTTAGATAGAGCGAGGTCAACTCCCAGTTTTTCTATATTTTCTGATGTGCTCCTAATGCCAGCTGTATCAATCAATCTGAGAATAAGACCATTTATATTTACTCTCTCTTCAATATAATCCCTTGTTGTTCCAGGTATTGGGCTGACAATAGCACGATCCTCTTTTAATAATAGGTTTAATAAACTTGATTTTCCTACGTTTGGTTTACCCACAATAGCGGTATAAACACCATTTTTAATAACTTTTCCTGTGTTGTATGTATCTATAAATAAATTTAAATTATTTAAAATTAATTGTGATTTATTATGTAGATTTTTTTTTACTATTGGGTCTATATCTTCTTCTGGGAAGTCAATCTGAGCTTCTATTTCTGCATAGATATCAAGTATATTGTCTTTAAAAGCATTAATTTTATCTGATAATGCCCCACTTAACTGTAACTCAGCCTGAATAAGGCCGGCTTCGGATTGGGCAGAAATAATATTAATTACAGATTCTGCCTGTGCCAGATCCATTTTACCGTTTAAAAATGCTCTTTTAGTGAATTCCCCAGGCCCTGCAATTCTTGCTCCGGAATCACTTATTAATTGTAATATTCTTTTTGGTAATATATGTCCGCCATGTGAATATATTTCGACTACATCCTCTCCCGTATAAGATTGAGGTGCTTTCATTATTGTTGCTAGGACAGTATCAAGCGGTATTTTGTTATCCGGACTAACAATCTTTCCATAAATCAGTTTTCTTTCTTTTGATGAATCAATATCTGTAGAAAATATTTTTTTTAATATCTGGATTGATTTTTGTCCGGAAATTCTGAGCACTGCTATACCACCTTCTCCTTCAGCGGTGGAAATAGCAACTATAGTATCATCTGACAAGTAATCATTTTTCATATTTAAAATTTACCATATAAATTTTGTACGAGTTAATGTTTCACGTGAAACACTAAATATTTATTCAAATATACACTGTTTATAGTTGTTAATGTACAATTTTTTGCGTGTATTTCCCTTATGTGAAATATTTTACGCATCTCTTCTTCTATTTAATATACATATGCATTTAATTGAGATTGATTTATTTAAAGAATACAGGCAGTTACAGTAGTTTATTAATTTTTTAAAATTTTTGTTATTATGGTATAAAAATTGCAATTAATTAATGAAGAGTTCCATTTTTAATGGGTAAAAAACATGGAAATAATTGGAAAATTCTTATTTTTAATACTTTTTTCTGTCAGTATCGGTGCAGGTGCTGTTTATATTGCAGGGCCTAACTTCTTTACTTCGAATCTTGATAATAATATATTTGAATCGGATAGGGCTGAAACGAGCAAAGTCGATGTAAAAGAATATCGAAAAAAACTTGATGCTGAATATGATATCTATAACGACTGGGAAGAAACTACGAATAAAAATAATAACAGTGAC
>JAUXJP010000196.1 GCA_030624695.1 Candidatus Dadabacteria bacterium
CAGAACGTCCGTGAATACGGGCTTTGTTGACTGTGAACTCGACCTGAAAAAGCCCGGAAAGAATGTGTTCATGACCTTCCTTAAAAGGGTCAATAAGATTATCGAATGGAAGAATGAACCTGGCTTGTTTCTGAAAGAGCTATCGGAAGAAAAGGTGAAAATTAACCAACGGCTATGGCAAAGCGTAGTCGACCAGTATATTCTTGAGATTGGGAAATAAAAAATACATCGTTCTGTCATCCTGAACTAGCGTAGCCATGAGCCCTTCGATAAACTCAGGACTTTGCATGTCGAAAGGTCGAATGGTTTCAGGATCTAAATAATGAGATGCTGAAATAAGCTTGTGCTCAACTTGATTGGGTAATCAGCATGACAATAAAAAACCCTTAAACATATTTGTTAAAATCGGCGTTATATTTATAATACTAAACAATTAACTAAAAATATTTGGAGGTTTTAGTGAAGTACTTTATATCATTTTTAATTGTTCTTTCTGTTCAATTTACTTTTACAAATAACGCTGCTGCGGAATATGACATAAGAAACTCTATAGTAAAAATTTATACCCAGATGGTAAGCCCCTATTACTCAGACCCCTGGGCAATGGACAGTGCCGAATTTCATACAGGATCAGGTTGTATAATTTCCGGGAACAGAATACTCACAAACGCTCATGTAGTTGCTAACAGCACGTTAATTCAGCTCAGAAAATATGGAGAAGCAAAAAGGCATACAGCAAAAGTACTGTTTGTTTCCCATGAAGCGGATCTAGCTGTATTATCAGTTGAAGACCCATCATTCTTCGAAAATACAAAACCAATAATGATTGGATCACTCCCAAATACGCAGGAAGAAGTACTTGTATATGGCTTTCCAAAAGGCGGTGATACACTAAGTATCACAAAAGGGGTAATTTCAAGAATAGAACACGAAGTCTATGCTCAGAGCAATTTACCCTTTCTTGCTGCACAGATTGATGCCCCTATTAACCCGGGTAACAGCGGCGGCCCGGCAATAAACAACAACAATATTGTAGGAATTATAATGCAGACACTTCTCAAGTCTGAAAGCATAGGTTATATGGTCCCACCTCCTGTGATTAAACATTTTCTTGAAGATATTGAAAACGGGCAATACGACGGCTTTCCTTCCCTTGGTGTCAGGACACAAAATATCGAAAATGAAGGACTCAAGAGAAAATACAAAATGAGTGAAACCGATACGGGAGTTTTAGTTACGCGTATTGTCAGCGGTTCGCCCGCTGAAGGCGTAATACATGAAAAAGATGTAATTCTTACTGTCGAAGGTAAACCCGTTTCCGGTAACAGTACAATTGAATTTCGCCCCAAAGAAAGGACACATTATTCTTACCTGATACAAAACAAGCAAATTGGTGAAAAAATAAAACTTGGAATACTGAGAAACGGTCAAAAGAAAATTATTAATATTAATCTCGATACTCCTATCCAGGACATTCAGCTAGTTAGAATTCAGAATGATACACTGCCGAGCTATTATATATATGGCGGTCTTGTATTTTCAACACTTACAATTAACTACTTAAAAGACTGGGGCAGTCAGTGGTTCAGAAAAGCACCTGCCGAACTTATCAGCGTAGCTAAATCCAATACCAAAACCATGAAGGATGAGGAAGTAGTCCTTCTGATAAGGGTACTGGCTTCAAATGTTAACCTTGGCTACCACGAAAATGAAAACCTGATAATTAAAAAGGTAAACGGCATAGATATAAGCAATTTAAAACAACTTGTATCTATTGTAGAAAATTCTAAAGAAGATTTTAATACTTTTGAAGACTCTTATGGAAAGGAACTGGTTATTGACAGGGCCCAGGCGGGGACAACAAATCCGGCACTGCTTAAAACATACAGAATAAATTCCGACAGGTCCGACAACTTAATGAAGGTCAATAATTAAAGACTGTTCATCTGAATTTTTCTTGCCTTCATAATATTTTTATACTTGTTAAACAAAAACTTTTTACTTTTACTGTATCTTCCGTGGACCCTGAGATTTGAACCTTCCTCCAGCCCTTCAACAGTACCCCTGGCATATACGTTGATATTATTGCCATTTTCATCCTCTACAAGAAAAAGTGTAAACTTTTTTCCGCCAACAAGATTCTTGAATTTAATTTCTGATAATTTTCCCTCAATTATTATTATCTCTCTATGATATTTATCTCTATTCAGAAATATTTCTTCAATCGGTATTCTTTGGCCTTCAATAGTACCAACATCTGTATAATCCTTATACACATCTTCCTGTGAAAAAGAATTTACAGCAAATACGGCAACAATTATCAAAACAAAACATACAATTTTTTGTATCTTCATATCATTAATTATAAGTCTAATAACAATTTAGTAATACAATAAACTGTATTTTTGATGAAAAGTTTACGTTTAAGATTCTCAACAGACTAAATTACATCTAATTTATTACTTGAAGTAATTGGTGTAATCAAATAAGATGATTGATTATTTTATTTGACAATACAGATTAAATAGGTAAAAAAATATTATGGTACTTGAGACGAAAAAGAATATTGCAAGGAACTATATAGAAGAACTGCAGAACGCAAAAAACCTGGAAATAATAGATGAAGTTATGACAGAGAACTGTGTAATTCACCTGGGCTCAAGATATGTAGATAAAGAAAAATATAAAAATATTGTAAAGTCCAATTACCAACTATTCCCTGATACCCATGTTGTGATAGAAAAACAGATTGCTGAGAACAACCGGGTCGCCACTCAGTGGAAAAGCCGCTTTACCCACTCCCACAAACTAATGGGAAAATCCCCTACATACGAAGAACTAATTGTATCCGGTACATCTATACATAAAATAATCGGTAATATGATCGTAGAGGTATGGATATATTGGGACCGCCATGAACTTATTGAACAGTTGGGCATAGCCCCCAGGTATTAAGAGTTCCGTTTAATTATTGTTGTATTTATTCAAGGCTAAATGTCATCCCTGTAAGTGTCAAGGATGACATATTTTTATAAACGGCATGCAATGAATAACGTTAAGAAAATGTAAATTCAAATCGTAAAGAAACGTAAAGGGGTTGTGGAGGGATTTTACGTTTTAGATTTTAATTTGGATTTTTAGTGTATGAATTGCCAGCCTTGATCTTTCTTTTGCTTCGTTTTCTTTATATCAAGATAAAGAAAATG
>JAUXJP010000134.1 GCA_030624695.1 Candidatus Dadabacteria bacterium
CATAATGAGCGGACTGACACTTTATTTCATTGCGTCATGTTTTGCCTCGTCCGGCGTCTGTTATTATTCCAAAATAATGATACGCGACTGGTGAACAATCAGGATAGCATTATTAATCACAATCCCTATCAGTATCACAAAGCCCAGCATCGTAAGGATATCAAGCGGCTGGTATGTAAAAAGGTTAAGAATTCTAAGCCCGAGGAACCCTCCGAATGAAGCCAGCGGGACACTGAACATAATTACAAATGGGTAAATAAAACTTTCAAATAGCGACGCCATAAGAAGAAAGGAGATTACGATAGCAAGGAGAAAGTTCCACTGCAGTGATTCCCTTGTCTCCGTGAGCTTGTCGGCAGTCCCTGTTAAAAGAACGTTGAAGTTCTCCGGTATCTGACCGCCGTTTAAAAGGGGCAGTAACACCTCGTTTTGTATGACTTCTATTGCCGTTTCAAGCGGCATGGTCTCCGGCGGGTTTACCTGGATAGCGATTGTCCTTTCTCTTTCAAAATGGTCTATTCTTTCAGGGCCATTGGTAAGTATAATATCAGCTATTGATCCAAGTGTTACAAGCTTGCCATTATTAGTTTGTATCATTATATCTTCAATACTCTGGGTCCTGCTGCTGTATTCCTTTTCGCCTTTTATTACAAGGTCAATTTCCTGGCCATTAATTGTGTAATCACTTACTTTTGCCCCGTTTACCAGTGCCCTGACTGAGAAGCCGAGGTCCTGGTTCGAGACCCCTACCTCCGCGGCCCTTTCCCTGTCCGTTACAAGCTGAAGTTCAGGGTTCCCGAGATCAAGGCTCGGAATCGGCCTTAACTGGGCATCCGGCATTGCCTGCATTGAAGCAAAGAATATTGTCCTTGCAACTCCCACCAGTCCTTCAAGGTCGGCCCCTGTTATCTGGATTTTTATGGACCGTCCCTCTCCGAGTGCACTCCTGAAAAGGCTGGACTGGGTCACTACTGCAAACATCCCGGGTATTTTTGACAGGGCCCCCTGCATAAGTGGTATTAACTGTTTTATATCATTCGGGTCCTGTGCTACCGCACCCATAAACACCTGCCTTCCCCTTGCAACATAAAAAAAGTTTTTAATTTTTGGGAATTTGTCCTTACCAATCTCCGTATCACTGTTTTCATAAAAGTATGGAGAGAGGTCAGCTTCAATTGTTTCACCAATACTTACAAACTCATTGATGTTATATCCCGGGGGCGGAATGAGTATTCCAAAAACAAGGTTCCTGTTCCCGGTTGGTAAGTATTCAGTCTTGGGTATCAGTAGGTAACTAAATAGCAGTGACCCGATTGTAAAAATCAGTATTACGGAAATTCTAAGCCCGCTGTTATGAATAATTAAGCTAATAGTGCCGGTAATAAAACTGGAGACTTTTCCCCCAAAGTCATAGATAAAAGAAAAAAATGATTTACTGCCTTTTTCTATATTGCCCGGAATATTTAATATCATGGATGAAGCTGTTGGTATAACAGTAATGGATACAATAAGGCTTAGTATCACGGAGACACTTATCGCAATTGCAATGTCCCTGAAAAGCTGGCCTGCCTGTTCTTTTATAAAAATAATTGGTAAAAAGACAGCGGCTGTTGTTAGAGTACTTGCAAGCACTGCACCCCAGACTTCTACCGTGCCTTCATAAGCAGCGCGTACACGGGATTTTCCCATCTGCATATGGCGATAAATATTCTCAAGAACAACAATTGAGTTATCTATAACCATACCAACGGCAAAGCTCATACCCGCAAGGCTAATCACGTTTATGGTCCTTCCGAGAAGAGACATCACAACAAATGTCCCGATAATGCTGATAGGTATGGCAGTTGCTACTATCAGTGTACTGCTGCCGCTTCTGAGAAATGTAAAAAGGACGGCAATGGCAAGCAGCCCGCCAATAATAAGGTTCTGCTTAACAAGGTCTATGGCATTTGATATGTACCCCGATTCCTCGTAAACATTATTTAGATAGAGCCCGTTATCTTTAAGAAGGCCTGCATTAAGTACTTTTACTTCCTCGAGTAGGCCGTCAATGACATCAATTGTATTTGCACCGCTTTCCTTAAGTGCATTTATTGCAATTGAGGCATCGCCGTTTTGCCTTACAGCATAATCGGCATCTTTGTATCCGAGTATTACCTCGGCAACGTCCCGTATATAGACAAGTGATCCGTTTACATTTTTTAATACAACATTTTCAATATCATCAGTGGATATATATTCCCCAATTGTTCTGACAACGTACCTTCTTTTGCCTTCATCAAAGGAACCACCACTAAAGTTTTCATTCTCGCGCGAAACAGCATCTGCGAGTTCCCTTATGGTTATACCCCTGACGGCAAGTTCGTTCGGGTCAAATACAACCTGTATCTCCCTTTCCTGGCCCCCGAATATATTTGAAGACCCTACCCCTGCTACTCTTTCAAGCCTTGGTTTTATAAACTCATCTGCAAAATCATGGTAGTTATATATGTGCTCCTTATTTTCCGGGAGGGGTTTTAAAATAAACCACGCAATGGCGCTCGACCTGACATCTACACTGCTGATTGTGGGATTATCAGCATCATCGGGATAGTCCTTAACCTGGTCGAGTTTGTTGGAGACTTTTACGAGCTTTGAATCAACATCTGCGCCTACTTCAAATTCAAGGACCACGGACCCCCTGTCCTCCGAACTTTCACTAGTCATTTCAACAAGCCCTTCTATGCTTTTGAGCTCGTCTTCCTGCTCCCTTACAATCTCGTTTTCCACCTCTGTCGGGCTTGCACCGGTCCATACGGTATCTACAGTGATCTTGGGATTGTCCACATCAGGGGTAAGTTGTACGGGAATACTGAATAGGGCAATAAAACCAAACAGTAGAATAAATATTACGGCAACTGCGACGGTTACCGGGCGGCTAATTGCTGTTTCTACGAGTTTCATTTGTTTTCAGGATTCATGATTTATACTAAATCATCTTTTTCAATCAGTTTTCTATCACGGAAGTGATATTCACCGGCTGCATTGGCTGGAGTCGTTCGTTACCTCTAACTACTACCTGCTCACCAACATTTACATCACCCTCGATCTGTACACGGTTCTCATGCTCAAGCCCTGTAATCACAGGTAGTGGCACCGCTGCACCATCCCTCACGACAAACAGCATTTTTACCCCGTTGCTGTCTGTAAGAGAATCTTTTGGTACGAGTTTTACTTCGATTGTTTCACCCAGAAGAAAAGAGACCCTTGCTGACATTGAAGATTTTATTACATGGTCTTTATTCTCGAGATTAATTTTCACCGGAAAGGCCCTTGAAGACCGGTCTGCCTGCGGGACAATTGAAACTATTTCACCTTTAAACTCTTTTCCGGGCAGAGAGTTAAATACGAGGTTTACCTCTTCACCTTTTTTTACCATGTGCACGTACTTCTCCGGCATGTCCACTTTTATCTGTACAGTATCAATATCTATCAGTTCGACCACATTGTCACCGCTGTCGAGCCACTCGCCGACCTGACTGTATTCCTGCGTTATATACCCGTTAAAAGGGGCCTTAATATTTGTATGGGAGACATCGTATTGAAACTGGTTAATTCTGCTTTGAAGCAGCTTTTGCCTTGCTTTTAATGCATCCTTTTCCGAAACAGCATTATCGAGTTGACTTTTGGATACTATCCCTCTTTCATGAAGTTCATTTATTCTAACAAGTTCATCTTCGGCAAGTTTCAGCCTGGCTTTTGATTCGTTTTTCGTATTTATCGCTTCATTTAACATTAATTTCAGCTTACTTATATTCTGCCGGGCAATTACCTGGCCTTCCTCAACATAATCACCCTCGGAGTATGGGTATTCAACCACTATTCCACTTATTTCTGCCGATACCAGACTTGTACGCAAGGGTTCCACCGATCCTACCAGTGTTACGGGTTTACGTACTTCTTTTTGAGTAACTACTGAAACGGTTACCGGGGCTGAAGGAGGCGCCTGTGCAAATAAACATTGGCTGCTGAGAATAAGAAAAGAAATTATAGTAAGAACTATCTGCATATTTATATAATATTAACTATTTATTAGCACCTTTGTGGACAGAACCTTATATTACCGATTATATTTTAAAGGTAAAACAAATATTGTTTTGAAACTTTATCTTTATTTTCTTATCAATAATACTGTTAATACAGAATTAATCTTGACAA
>JAUXJP010000258.1 GCA_030624695.1 Candidatus Dadabacteria bacterium
CTCGTTTCAGGATCTAAATAATCAAGAGATGCTGAAATAAATTCAGCATGACACATAATGTTATTTTGTAATGCCTAAAAATCTTCCCCCTTGTAGGGGGAAGACTAAGATGGGGTCATCTGTTTTATTTTTATTTTGATTCTTAACTACTAGGCTCAGTCATAGAATAAGGATCAAGTACCTTATTAAGTTCCTTTTCCGGTAGTACTTTCTTCTCTATTGCTACTTCTCTCACTGTTTTTCCTGTTGCAAATGCTTCCTTTGCAATAGCGGCAGCATTGTCATAACCAATAATAGGCGCAAGGCTTGTACACATCGCAAGGCTTTTCTCAATCATTTCCCCACAGCGTTTCCTGTCAGCCTGGATATCATTGATACATTTATCTACAAACACTACAGACACTTTAGATAAAAGCCTTATTGACTCCAAGATATTATTTGCCATCATAGGCATCATAACATTTAATTCAAAGTTCCCTGCCTGACCGCCGATTGTTATTGCAGCATCGTTTCCAATTACCTGGGCTGCAACCTGGGTCACTGATTCCCCTATCACCGGGTTTACTTTTCCCGGCATAATTGATGATCCGGGCTGGATAGCAGGAAGTACAATCTCCCCTATTCCGCATCTTGGCCCGCTGCCAAGCCACCTTATATCATTGGCAATTTTCATAAGGCTTACTGCAACTGTCTTTAGTGCTCCGCTTGCCTCCACTATCGCGTCTTTTGCAGCTTGGGCTTCAAAATGGTTCGATGCTTCTTTAAATTTAACACCGGTAAGTTTGGTTAACTTACCTGCAACCTTGGAACCGAATTTTTTATGAGTATTAATTCCGGTGCCCACTGCAGTTCCACCTATCGCGAGCTCGGAGAGATTCTCTTTAACGTTTTCAAGCCTGCTGATTCCATGGCTTACCATACTTGCATAGCCGCTAAACTCCTGGCCAAGCCTGATAGGTGTTGCATCCTGGAGATGGGTCCTCCCAATTTTTACGATCTTATCAAACTGTCTTGCTTTCCTGGACAGTCCTTTTTCAAGATATTTAAGGGATGGGATAAGTTCTTTCTGAATTGAAACAAGAGCTGATACATGCATTGCTGTTGGAATAGTATCGTTACTTGACTGGCCATAGTTCACATGGTCATTGGGATGTACATTGGATTTGTCTCCAATCTTTCCGCCAAGCAGTTCATCTGCCCTGTTTGCAATTACTTCGTTAGTGTTCATATTTGTGGAGGTTCCGGAACCTGTCTGGTATACATCAACAACAAAGTGCTCATCCAGATTCCCTTCAATTACTTCTTTTGCTGCCCTGACTATGGCATTCCCGGTTTTCTTTGTTATATGGCCAAGCTCCATATTAGTTTCAGCTGCTGCAAGTTTGATCATCCCCATAGCCTTGATAAATTCGCGAGGAAGAGTTGCACCGCTTATAGGGAAATTGTCTACGGCCCTTGCAGTCTGTGCCCCGTAGTATGCTTTTTTGGGAACTTCCATCTGTCCCATCGAATCGGATTCTATCCTGTATCCCGGTCTTGCTTTAGCCATTTAAAATGCCTCCTGAAATTAAATATGAAGATGTTATTATGCCATAGCATTTAGAATTTTCTATTGTTTAAGAATAACTTTTATTTCTCAGATTAAGTACCAGGCTGAATACGGAAGGAACCAGGAACAGAGTAAAAATTGTAGAAACCAGAAGTCCCCCGACTATGACACTTCCAAGTCCCCTGTAAAGCTCTGAACCGGCACCGGGTAAAACCACAAGCGGCATCATGCCGAAGATGCTTGTCATTGTACTCATAAAGATCGGCCTTATCCTGGAATTTACAGATGCAAGAATTGCCTCGTCAGGCGGAAGGGATTCTTCCCTCATAAAGTTAAGCGACTGGTGTACAATCAGGATAGCATTGTTGATCACAATCCCTATCAGGATTACAAAGCCCAGCATGGTAAGGATATCAAGAGGCTGATATGTAAAAAGGTTAAGTACTCTAAGCCCGAGAAATCCCCCAAGAGAAGCTAGCGGAACACTGAACATAATTACAAATGGGTAAATAAAACTTTCAAATAGTGACGACATAAGAAGAAATGAAATCACAATTGCTAAGATGAAATTCCATTGTAATGAATTTTTTGTCTCGGTGAGTTTATCAGCAGTCCCTGTTAAAAGAACGTTGAAGTTCTCCGGTATCTGACCGCCGTTTTGAAGGGGCAGTAACACCTCGTTTTGTATGACTTCTATTGCGGTTTCAAGCGGCATGGTCTCCGGCGGGTTAACCTGGATAGCGATTGTCCTTTCCCTTTCAAAATGGTCTATTCTTTCAGGGCCATTGGTAAGTTTAATATCAGCTATTGAACCAAGTGTTACAAGCTTGCCATTATTAGTTTGTATCATTATATCTTCAATACTCTGGGTCCTGCTGCTGTATTCCTGCTCACCTTTTATTACAAGGTCAATTTCCTGGCCATTAATTGTGTAATCACTTACTTTTGCCCCGTTTACCAGTGCCCTGACCGAGAAGCCGAGGTCCTGGTTCGAGACCCCAACCTCCGAGGCCCTTTCCCTGTCCGTTA
>JAUXJP010000085.1 GCA_030624695.1 Candidatus Dadabacteria bacterium
TAGAACGAATATCTTCATGCCAAAATTACTGAATACTGCATACCCGGCAGCATTTTGAATATTTCTTCTCGCACTTTTATCTTTTGAATATAGAAATTGAAGAGTTTCCGATTCCATTTTAAGTATTTCGGCCCTTTCTTCTTCTACAGACCCAGAATATGATTGAACAGAAAAAAGAAAAAAAAGTAAAAACAAGGTAAGTCCAAATATAAATTTATCATGCTTCATTGTAGGCCTCCTGAACTGTATGTAATAATGTAGTTTATATAATTTATTTTTTACTATCAACCATAAATTAGGCAACAAACGAGCTTAGGAAACATAATCCGGCTGAAATGTAGATAATCATATTAAACCCGTGAATAAATCAATTTATGAAAGTTAATTGTAATTGTGCAAAAAACAAGGAAAGAAAATAATTATTGGGAACTTAAAAGAAAATAATTTCCTATACCAATTAAAATACTTAATATAAGTATTATCCACCAAATTCCGGGTATTTGACCTACATTTTCAATTTTCTCTACTCCCCATTTCTTCTTCATAACCATTGGATCAATTGGAAAGATAAGAAATCCAATACCCATAATCATAAACGCGGGAAAAAGCATACTTGCATTAATATATATATATCCCCCGGATACTCCCCTTACCCAAAACCACGCTGTCAGGGATAATCCCAGAACAAATAGTAACAAACCTAAGATTCTTTGCTTTGTCAGTGATCTGATTTTTATTTCAGCCATATCAGTATTCATAAATGTTAATTATTTTTGTATACTTTATGATGCAATTCTGATGCCAAAACTACAGAAAATACCCGAATTAAAAGATTTTATTGATTAATAAAGCAAGAAGAACCAACAAGAATGACCATAGAAAAATAGCAAACTTTGTAGACCTCCTGGCCTTATTTGCTTCCCACCAGTTTAGTGGTTGTACACCCTGGAAAAGAAATGTGGCAACCGCTGAAAGATTTACACATATTATATTAACAAAAAGCAGTAATAGTGCACCAAAAGCAAGACTTACATGACCTGAACCAATTAGCATACCAAAAGTTACTGTTGGAGGTAGTAATGCTACTGCAACCATAACACCTATAATTGCACTGGGAAGTCCCATTGTAAATGAAAGTGCACCAGCGCTCCCCGCGGCAAGTGCCAACACTATGTCTCCCAATCCAACCTTAGTCCTTGATTCAAGTTCCGGGATTGTCGGATCAATATGAGAAAACATACCAATCAGGATTGATATGATAAGTGAAACAGTAACTCCAACTAACATGGAAGAGATTGATCTCCTGAATAAATCACTGTCTCCAAGCGTAGTGGAAAATGCCCATGCTACATTTGGGCCAATAAGTGGTGCAATCACCATAGCACCAATAATAACAGCAACATTATCTTTTAGAATGCCAATAGAAGCAACCAAAGTGGACAATACAACCAGGAAAATAAATATACCGGTTATATCTGCATTTGATGAAATATCATTATATAGTTCTTCACGACTAAGGCCTTTGCCTATTCTGAATTCACGTTTTTTTTCTTTCTGTTCCTCATCAGGCTTTGTCTTTTTTGGTTCTATTCTTGGAAGTGTTGCTTCAACTGCCAGCAAAACAATTCTGAAGCCCTTAACAGTTGAAAACCTTTTTTCCAGATAATCCAGTATCTCTCCGGTATCACCTGAATCTGCCATAATCCTGAGCTGACTCCTGGTTTCTGTATTATTGTCTTCCCATATGGCAAGTACCGGAAACTCTGCAAGCTGCTCCTTTAGTTTGGAAATATCCTGCGTGACAGGAAGGTATAGTTCTATTAATCTGAGGGCCATGTTATTCCTTAACCCTGAATTACAAATGTATCAAATATTTTATCATGCCATGCCTGTCTTTCCGAATCAAATGCTGCCCATATATATCCTATTCCTAATATTAAACCACTTATCCAGTAACCAAATGTGCCGCGTAGACCGGCCCTTAGAAAACCTGGGTACGAACCATCTTTTCTTACCACTTTGATATTGAATAAACTCATCCCGAATGTTGTGCCGTAAAGTGACCAGAGAAAACCAAAGTAAAGGAACTCAAGTAATGCAATCGTAATTACCAATACGCCTGAAGCTGTATTTGAAACAACCGAAAAAAAATCATTGGAAAGTGATAAATCTATATCAGCTATTAAAATAACTATAAAAGATATAATTGAGGAAAGTATGGAAAGTGTAAATCCATCAATAATAAAGGCGATTAGCCGCGCAAATAGGCCTGCTTTTCTCATTATTTAATAATTGTACATTCCTTATAAACCTTATTATCAGACATCTCAAGCATTGCATTATCACCTTTGGACCAGAACGTGTTTACTCCATCTGTATATTTTATGCCTGACGCTGAAGGTATAATATCAAGTACAAGCAGGTTATCGGCACTCTTTAAAATCACCTGGTCATTCCCCTGGCTCTTGTGTATCTCAGTTACAAACTCAAAACCATTCTCACACTTATATTTTGTTTTTACGCTATCATCTTTAAATCTTTTATGTGCACAGCCTACGGAAAATATTAATAGCAATAACAGAAAACTGGGAACTACAAATTTATTAATTCTCAACGATACATCTCCTTAAAATTGGTTTTAATAATAATACATGCTAATTCTCATTTTTTGTTTATTCTATATCAAAGATTTTTATAACCTGGTTACCGTTAAACGTCACGGTTATACATTCATAATCAAATCCCCAGTCATCGGAACATTCATAGGTCCATTGTTGCACATTTTCACCCAGGTCAGTTCTTTTTATTGCTTTTGAAGGTTTTCCTTTGGATAACAGTACATGGTCCTTAGACATACCAATCCTGAGTTTTTCGTTCTTGATATCCTTTTTTAAGTCCGAAAGGATTATATCATCAAGTTTCAGATCGGTATCTTCTATAGTATCAGTAATAACAATTGGTCCTTCGGGTATTTTAATATTATTATCTGCAGATTTATCTATAACCTGCCCGGAATCACCCGGACATTTCCATACAATTATCATATCAGTAACTTCTGACGGCAGAGAGGATTCTTTAGCATCTATAGAGTTTAATATATCATTAACATAGTCAGCAGCCCTCGGCCCTCGGGCAAGTAAAAATTTACTTACCCTGCCATCACTGCATTCACCCTTTGTCCAGTACTGCATGATTGAAGTAGTTTTTATCTCTTTACGCCTGATTCGTTCTGCCAAAAACCGGGTGTTATTTTCACTGTTTAACCATTCGACATTTTTTATTGCCTGCAAATTACTGCTCAGTACCAGCAGGGGGTCTGCTCCCACAACTTTTTCTACCTGTGCTGACATCCAGGCATTTTTTTCAACAGGAGATGTGTCGGGTTTATCTATTGCAAAAACTTTCAGGCATTTACCTTCGCCGTTTAATTTTCTTAACCCTAATAGCAAATTAATATATGAATCTTTATCTATATATGGATTAAATTTAAGCTGATTAAATTTAAGCTCACCCTTCAGGGCTTTATCAAGTGCCTCCTGCTGATCAGTAGAGATTTCAAGGCCAACCTTAATACAACCTTTTGAATTTACATATTCTTCAATAGAATTTTTTATAAAAGATGTAGACTGCATATCAAAACCGGTATCACCAATTATTACTACGCTGCTCTTTCCAAGATATGAATCAATAGGTGATTGATTTGCATAAGATTGTATACATATGCTAAATATTAATAAAGTTGTTAAAATTGTTATCAGTTTCAATTGCATTATTCTTTCACAATAATTATTATCAATTAAGTTTAAAAAAAGAATATATACAACAATTATTAATTTAATGTGAATTTCTGTAAACAAACTTAATAAATATGAAAAATGTTATCGGTATTGATATTGGTGGTACAAACATAAGAGCGGCCGCAGTAAATTCCAATGGTGAAATATTGCACCAAATTAAAGTTAAGTCGAATGCCAGGGATGGAATTGAACATTTATTAAAAAATCTTGGAGAAGTTATCACCAGCTTTGCTGATTTTCAGACAGAATGTATTGGAATTGGGATACCCGGAATAATTGATCAGAAAAACGGGATTTTAACTCAAGCCCCAAATATTACCGGAGTAAAGAACTTCCCACTTATAAAAGAGATTAAAAAAGTTACTTCATTAGAAAGTATTATTGTTGAAAATGATGCAAATTCTGCTGCATTAGGAGAATATTGGATGGGATCAGGTGCTCAATCCAATTCAATGCTTATGCTTACATTAGGGACAGGCCTTGGTGGTGGTATTGTGTTAAATGGAGAATTATGGCGAGGGGAAGACGGAATGGCAGGTGAAATAGGGCATATAATAATTGACCCGGCGGGTCCTTTATGTAACTGCGGTAATAATGGGTGCTTTGAAAGTTTTGTATCCGCAGAAGCTGTAAGACGCATAGTAAATAACAATGCAGTATTAAAAGAATTTACAAAAAATACACACCCTGATGATATACCTGAAAAAATTATGCTACTTGCAATAGAAGGAAATGAAGACTCATTACAAATCTGGAAAGATATCGGTAAAACCCTGGGAATTGGTATAACAAGCCTCGTGAATCTGTTAAATGTCGATTCTGTAATAATAGGAGGTGGCCTTTCTAATGCCTGGGAATTATTTCAAAATTGGATGTTAATTGAAATTAAAAAAAGAGCATTAAGCGGACCAGGAGAGAGGTTAAGAATTTACCCTGCCAGTCTGGGTGATAATGCAGGAATCTTTGGCTGCGCGTATCTGGCGTATAAAGAACTAAAAATCTTTAATTAAGTTTATCTCGGGCTTTGTTAATCTGATTCTTAAAAAATTCTTTTCCTTTTTATTGACCTTAAATCTGTCATCTATCCTGAAACCACCAACCCAGATGATACCCTCTGAGCATTCCACAATCGGCACCGTCTTTCTTAAGAATCTTGGAATTTTTTGATCAATAAAAAAGTCTTTAATTTTCTTAAATCCTTTTGACCCAAGGGGCTTAAACCTGTCTCCGGGTTTAATATTTCTGATATACAATGGAAACGAAACCTTTTTTAGTGAAAAATGGCCTGCATTTTCATCTAACCACATAGATTTATCAGAGCTTTTATCAATAAGGATCTTAAATCCATTTCGATATCTATATCCACCAAATTCCTTAATTTCATGATTAAAACCAGTTTTATTAATTTCATTGCCGGAAATACTGAATATCTTATATCCTTTACTAAACAAAAGCTTGCCGGGTAAGACTACATCACAGGAAGCCGTCCCTGAATTAATCTGTTCATCTATTGTAAGAATTTGCAAAGTGGAAATTGATTTTAAATCCCCCTTTATTTTCTCTATACACATTCTTAATACACTTAGCCGGATTGCTTTATGTAGACGTAAATATTTATCGATTTTGGCTATATAGCCAAAATGTTTTTTTACAAAAACACTCTTAAAGGCTGATTTTGTATGGATTTTAAGAAAGTCCGATTCAACTCTTAATAGATTTGATGTTCTCGATAAGACTTCAACAATATTTGGATTGTAA
>JAUXJP010000229.1 GCA_030624695.1 Candidatus Dadabacteria bacterium
AAGTAGCGGGGTTACCCAGTCCCAGTCAGACTCTATAAACTTCGGGGTGTTGTGCCTGAAGGATATATAAACTTCTTCTGCACCAGACTCATTTAAAAGTGCCGCCGATTCAAATGCGCTCATCCTGCCGCCGATAATCAGGCACTTTTTATCTTTAAACTTCTCAAAACTGTTTATATCGCATGTATGCGTGTACTTATCTTTAGGGATTTGTTTGGAATACTCATCCGGAATAAACTTAAAATATTTAAAACCGACAGCCAGGAGAACATTTTTTGATTTAATTTTGTAACCATCGGACATTTCTGCCGTAAATTTCAGCTTTTCCCCGTCATAATTTAGCTGTTCTACTATCTTATCAATTGGTTTAATATTTTTTTGGTTTGAAAACCAGTCTGCGTATTCAAGATATAAATCCAGGGGCACCGGCCTGAAATCATCTATATTTAATCCCCTATCCTGCATAAACTTTTCGAATGTATCAATACCTGCAGGGTCAAGGTGCCAGTCAAATGCTGACCTGAGTTTCATACCTTCAGGCATATTGTTCTTCCAAAAGTCCATTGATTTACCAACAACAATATGATCTATATTGTTTTGTAAGCAGTAGGCACTCATAGAAAGCCCGAATGGCCCTGCACCTATTATTAATAAATTAGTTTCGATTGGCATAATAAATTGATAAAGATTATATCAAATTATTAAAACTTTGCTTACAACCTAAAAAGGTAATATATGGAGTAATATTTATGTTAAATTTATTTGGAGGTTAATTATGATACAAAAAATCCTGAACCCAAGAAATTTACTATTCAGCATTTCCATAATAATATGCATTTTTATTATTACAGGGGATGCAATTTCAGAAACTGACCCACTTCCATCCTGGAATGACCGCAGTGTAAAGAATTATATTATCAAATTTGTCGAAACCGTAACAAATCCTGAGAGTAATGATTTTGTAAAACCAGAAGACAGGATTGCTACTTTTGATAATGACGGAAATCTTTGGATTGAACAGCCTTTATATACCCAACTTGCTTTTGCAATTGACCGTGTAAAAGCCATGGCACCCGATCATCCCGAGTGGAAAACAACAGAGCCTTATAAAGCAATACTCGAAGGCAACTATTCTTCTCTGGATAAAAAGGACCTTTTAGAAATTATTGCAACAACCCATTCCGGTATGACAACAGAAGATTTTGAATTAATTGCCTCAGCCTGGTTCAAAACATCTAAGCACCCAAAGTATAAACGTTCTTATTCTGAACTGATCTATAAACCCATGGTGGAGCTGCTTGAATATTTAAGGGCCAATGGATTTAAGACATACATTGTTTCAGGTGGTGGCATAGACTTTATGAGGCCGGTCACACAGGAACTCTACGGCATTCCACCCGAGCAGGTTGTCGGTACAAGTGTAGTAACAAAATATGAACTACGGGATGGCAAACCTGTATTAATAAAAATGCCGGAGATCTTTTTTATTGACGACAAGGAAGGTAAACCCATAGGTATTCAGAAATTTATCGGCAAACGCCCGATCTTTGCTTCGGGAAACTCTGACGGTGATTATGAAATGCTGCTCTGGACAACCACAGGCCCGGGTAAACGCTTTGGCCTTTTGCTCCATCATGACGATGCCGAAAGAGAATATTCCTACGACCGAAAAAGCCATATAGGAAAACTCGACAAAGCACTGGATGCTGCCGGTAAAAATAAATGGGTTGTAATAATTATGAAAAACGACTGGAAAACAATTTTCCCGTATGAAAATTAATATAAAATAACAATTTCTATGTTAAATACACGGCCGGATTTAATAATCCGGCCTTTTTTATATTATATCTTTAACACACCTGAATCCTGCATGAGAAAGCCCGCTGTCGGGACTTGTCTTCATCCTGAAAGCTACCCTGTAACCGGAGCAGTATGATTCGTTACAAAGAAATGAACCACCCCTGTGTACTTTCTTTGGTGCTGTAGGTTCTGCAGGATCAAAACTATCTAGGGGGCCTTGGGGGTTTTTAATGCCATCCGATTTATCCACTTTGGCATAATAGTCAGGGCGGTACCAGTCAGATGTCCATTCCCAGACATTGCCGGCAATATCGTATATTCCATATTTATTTGGAGGAAATGATTTCACAGGGGCCGTAACTTTAAACCCATCCCTAATATTATTGTAATCGGGAAAACTTCCATTCCACGTGTTGGCTTTTGGGCTCCCTTTCTCAACATTTTCATCGCCCCAGCTATAGGGTTTATTTTCAAATCCTCCCCTTGCAGCCCACTCCCATTCTGCTTCAGTAGGAAGTCTTTTGCCTGCCCAACGGCAAAACTCTTCAGCATCGTACCACGAAACATGTATTACAGGGTGATCATCAAGGCCCTCTATGCTGCTTTTCGGGCCCAAAGGGCTTTGCCAGTTTGCACCCGGCATCCAGGCCCACCACTGGTAATGGTCATTTAGATTAACTCTTCCCCTTGGCGGATTAAATACCAGGGATCCCGGCACTAAAATGCTATCGTCTGGTTTTGGTGTACCCTCCGGGAGCTGTTTTTTGAGTTCTTCCCAATCGGGTTTTATTTCTGCAGTTGTGAGATACTTGGTATCATCAACAAAATTTCTAAACTGTGAATTTGTGACTTCTGTCTTATCTATATAGAAACTGTTCAGTAAAACTTTGTGCCTCGGCAGTTCATCCGGCCTTGCAAGCTTGTCACTGCCGCCCATCATAAAATCCGCAGGCGGGACTAAAACCATTTCGGCAGGAACTTGATTTTTTACTTTGTTACTGGATTCATTTATTTCAGAATTTTCACATGAAAAAATAAAAACA
>JAUXJP010000060.1 GCA_030624695.1 Candidatus Dadabacteria bacterium
AATTTTAGTGTTATTATTTGAATTAACTAATGTATGATCAGGTTTTATTGTGCCCGACAATACCCTTGCTATACTGATTTTCCCTGCAAAAGGGTCGCAAATTGTTTTAAATACGTAGAGGGCAGGTGCTGAATCATTTGATGGCTTAATTGTTAAAGAATTCCCTTCAATATCCAGTGCCTTAATTTTGTCAGTATCAAGTGGAGATGGCATTAATTCCGCTAGTTCCATAAGAAGGGAATATAAACCAAGAAGTTTATTAGATGAACCTATTAATACAGGGTATATTGTGGATTCTTTTACTCCCTTTTTGTACATATCGACAATAGTGTCGTGATCAATATCTTCACCATTAAGGTATTTTTCAAGAATTTCATCATCCTGTTCTGCAATTGTTTCCAATACTTTATCTTTATAATTATTTGCAGTTTCAAGCATATCTTCCGGAATTTCCATTTCATCAAAAACGTTTTCGCCTTTATAAATAAATGCTTTCATTTTAAAAAGGTTAATTACACCGTTAAAATCCGTCCCCTGTCCAAGTGGTATTGTAATTGGAACAGTCTTAATATTTAGATGTTCTTCAAGCCGTGTCAGTGCATTCTCAAAATTAGATCTTTCCTTATCCATTTTGTTCATAAAAATAATTCTAGGTATTTCTGCACTTGAAGCCATGCTCCAGTACCTGTCTATCTGGTCTTTTGAATCTTCATCCCCGTCAACAACAATTATTGCGCCATCGGATACTTGTATTGCTAATTCGGCGTCAAATAAAAAATTGGAATAGCCAGGGGTGTCAATTAGGTTTATGAGATGATCATCATGTTTTAGGAATGAAATATGAGAGTTTGTAGACATTTTTCTTTGTTTTTCTTCTTCAAGATAATCTAGGTTTGATGATCCTCTGTTTACATCACCAATATTTTTAGTAGTACCAGAAATATATAGAAGTGCTTCTAATAGAGTTGTTTTACCGACACCATGAGGTCCTACTACTGAAATATTCCTCACCTTGCTTCTAGGAAAGTCAGACATATAATCACCTCTCTAAATTAAGTTCTAATTCCATTATAAAGTTAGTATAGGTTTGTTGTAAAGGAAAATTTTTAAATTAATATAATATTATTATGAATATCATATTATTCTTCAATCAAATTAAGGAATAAAAACAGTTAATGTAAAATATTAACTATTTACTCTATTTATATGTACTTAATAATTATTCTTATAACTATATTCTTTAATTGTACACTGATTTCTTCAGCAATAAATAAATCAAATTTTAATATAAATGGAGCTGTTTTATCTCATATTCATAAAGAAGGCAACGGATATGGATCTAAAAAATCTGATGAAATGCATACTCATCTTAAAAAAATTGGTTATAACTCTGTTCAAATTAATACATTCTGTTATATGCGAGATATTTCAATACCAGCAGTTTTTTATGGATTTGACACTACTCTTTATAAAAAAAACCTAATAAATGAGATAAAACAACTACATAAAAAAGGATTTACCGTAATGTTAAAACCGCATGTGTGGGTTGGTGGCATTGAATTTAATCCTGAGAATTGGAGAAATAAAATAGATTATTCAAATCCAGGCGAAAGAGCCTCATGGTTTCATAACTATGAAAACTTTATAATTAAACAGGCAATGATTGCTGAAGATAATGAAGTAGAAATTTTTGTAATAGGGACCGAACTGGTCAAGCTGGCTAAATATGACAAGGAATGGAAAAAGATTATTAAACAGGTGAGAGATGTATACAGTGGCAAAATTACATATGCCGCAGAGGGAAATAATGCTTTTAAAATAGAGTTCTGGGATGGACTTGATTTTATTGGCTTGGATGTTTATTTTCAGCTCACAAATAAAATAAATCCGGAATTAAAAGATCTCGAAGAAGGCTGGAAAAAAAATGAAGAAAAAATAAGACTATTGTCTGAAAAATATAATAAAAAAATTATTTTTACAGAGATTGGTTATAAATCTGTAATAGGTACAGCTGTTCGGCCGTGGGAGTGGAATGGAGATCAGGAAGTAAGCCAGCTGCAGCAAGCACATGCTTTTGAGGCCATGTACAGGACCTTTTCAAATAAAGAGTATATTGAGGGTATTTATATCTGGAAATATTTTACTGATAACAACAGTTATGAAAAAGATAATATCAAAAAAGGCTTTACACCTTATGGAAAGATAACAGAGGGTGTGATATCAGGCTGGATAAACTGATTTTATTTTACCCCGGTATATATTACTGCTATTCCGAAACTGAGTTCATTAAATTGGCAGTCTCTAAATCCGCATTCAGACATTATATTTTTAAATACGTCTCTTTGAGGAAATTCAGTTGTAGATTCGGACAGGTATTTATATTCTTTACGGCTTCCAAAAAGGGAGCCAATAAAGGGCATAATGTTTTTGAAATAAAACAGATACAGTGAAGAAAATACCGATATCCTCGGTATGGCAAACTCAAGTATCGCAATAGTTCCGTCTTTTCTGAGTACTCTATGCATTTCGGTAAGTGAACGATAGTAGTTTTTTGTATTCCTTATGCCAAAAGCAATTGTAATACCATCAAAAATGTTGTCCTTAAATGGGAGATTCTCTGCTGCAGATTTAAACAAGGAGGTATTATTACTAAGACCTTTTTTAAGTAATTTATCTCTTCCGATTTTAAGCATTTCTATGCTTGGATCTATACCTAAACCCATGTTTATTTTCGAAAGAGTAAAACCCTCTACCAATACTTCTGCTGTACCTGTGGCTACATCGAGTATAAAA
The DNA here is from genome assembly GCA_030624695.1 of Candidatus Dadabacteria bacterium. Taxonomy (GTDB): domain Bacteria; phylum Desulfobacterota_D; class UBA1144; order Nemesobacterales; family JAJCZQ01; genus JAJCZQ01. The sequence goes on from JAUXJP010000060.1 coordinate 2,794, forward strand.
GAGTCGTTATTGAAATTTCTTACTAGTTTTTTTCTCCATATTTTGTCAATACCTGCACTAAACAGGCTATTCAGCAGGTCATAATTATTGGATATTTTATCAAATAGGTCTTTTGTATCAGGCATTTAAAATTGTTTTTAATTAGTTTATGGAATTTAAAATCCGTTTTATATGGGCTGATTTATTGAGTACATAAAAATGTATTCCAGGTGCACCATTCTCAAGAAGGTCTTTTACTTGTTTAATACACTGTTTAATACCTAACTCTTCAGCATATGCATCGTTATCTGCAGAATTCTCCAGTTTATTTCTTAAATTGTCGGGGAAATTGGTACCACACATAGTTGTAATTTTCAAAATCTGTTTAGCGGAGAGTATTGGCATTAATCCCGGGATAATTGGTATATCTATACCTATATTACGAACTTTTCTTACAAATTCAAAGTAGTGATTATTATCAAAAAATAACTGTGTAATTATAATGTCTGCTCCAGCATCTACTTTTCTCTTTAAGTTTTCAAGGTCTGTTTCCAGGTTCGGTGCTTCAAGGTGTTTTTCAGGATATCCTGCAATCGCTATTCCAAAGTTTATATTAAACTTGGTGTTCCTTTTTTCAAAACCCCTAATATGGTGTACGAGTTCATTAGCATAGGTGTAACCGTCGTCAGGTGGTATAAAATTCTTTTCCCCGGCCGGGGGGTCACCCCTGAGTGCTACAATATTAGTTATGCCATGTGTCATAATTTTGGTTAGAAAAAGGTCAATTTCCTTTCTGCCGGCACCAACGCATGTCAGGTGACATGCAGTTTCAATCTTTAGCTGGTTTTTAATATAATTAGAAATGTCTATTGTTTTATCCCTGGTAGTGCCCATTGCACCGTATGTGACGGAGATAAAATCAGGAGAGAGAGTGGAAAGCTCCAAAAGAACAGTCTTTAGTTTTTCAATACCATTTGCTGTTTTAGGAGGGAATATTTCAAATGATATAACAGGCTTATCGGATTTTTTATATATTTCTAAAAACTTCATATTGTTATTCAACTATTTTGCTTAGCATTCTTTCATAATTACAAATTATGTCAACTAAGATTAGAAACAAAAAAGGAACAATAATTTAAAAAAGAAAAGGTATATCAGGAAATCAGATCTTGGTTTTTTGAAGTTCTTCTCTTAATTTATTTACATCGTAATATGGTTCCCCTGCTTTTTTTGCATCATCATATAATAATTCCAGCTCAACTAATATTACTTCCAGTTTTTTTCTACTCTCTGGTGACAGTAATGCTTTTCTTGGGCTGGTTCCATCAAGTTGTTTGAGGGGAGTATCAATCCACTCACTGTAATATTTATCAAGTTCACTGTTGAACTGTTTCTTACTCCTGACCCCTTTGGGCAGCTTAAAGGATTGAGTTTCTTTTTTTACGGATAAATCGTTAAAATTTCTTGAACTGTCTTTTTTGTGTTCAATTAATTTATTTAGTAGTTTTTCAAGGTAGAATTTTACTCCATCAAGTGTGATTAAGGAATTGCAGTTTACTATCAGCTTCTTTTCTTCTAATTCTATATATACGTCTACCTCTTTGTCATCTAGTTTATTCAGTCTGAAAATCAAAAGGTCATCAGAGATGTTGTTCAGAAGGGAGAAGCTTTCATTGTTAGTGATATACTCTATTATTTCTTCTCTATTTATTATTCTGTATTCGGCATTGGTGATTACAAAATTCTCACCCTCAGGTGTCAGATAACGAGGATGTTTAATAACATCATCAATGTGGTTGCCGATCAAATATCCGAAATCTTTAAGGTAATTAACATGGCTTTCCTGTTTACCATATTCTATTTCATAAGCTTTATTATTATTATTAAAATATTCAAGAATAAGTGGTTTGAATACTAATGGGAAAATTGAAACAAGGCTGAAAAAATAGTTTCTTTCCTTTGTTTTAAGGGGCCTTGCGCATATAACGTCGGTAAGATTCAGATTATTAGAAACAATTGTATCATGGACAATAATTTCTTTGTCTGAAAACAGTTCTGATAGAATACAGAATTCACCCGGTTTTATATCCTTAATTTCAAAATAACTGCGTGTGCTGTATTCCCATTCTTTTAATACTAGTCTTTCATCACTGCTAAGATCGTCATTAGACTCTTCAACAAAAAGGTCTATTAGTCTCGAGTTATTATCAAATGTCTTAAAATCAAAGATAAACCAGTCAAGAAACCTTGAAATAAGTTCATCATCCAGATCATCTTCGTCATTATAGACTTTAATTGTATCGGGATTGTCCTGCCAAATATAAAAGGCTTCAGTTGTATGTGCATGAATATGGGGTAGTTCAACATATTCAAATAATTTTAACCTAAGGCTATTTTCTATTTCTTCGCTGCTGTTCATAATGGGAATTTAAATTATTTGTTCCTGCTCGTTATAAACATATTTTTTAGTACTTTATTTATGTAATCGAATATATTATCAAGATTTCTGCGAATATATATACTGTTTAACAAATTTCCCAAAGGGGCAAAGGGGAATGCGTAGTTTACAATATCCTCGACAATAATTCCATTACCATTTTTTATAAAGAATGGTAATGGTGCCAGAATTTAAAAGGTCCAATTCTTTGTTCATCTATAAAGTATTTGTGTTTTTCAATATGGGTAATTTCCGTTACCCATGTTGTGGAAATACTTGGAAATGGATTTACATTGTATGTAATAATCATCCCTACATATATTTAAGATTCAACTTCAGATGTAATTTCAAGGCCCGAACTAGGGGGAGCGATTAATTTTAAATTGTTTGAATCAGAGAAACAGTCCAAGCATTCATTAATAGAAATTGGTAATATTTGTTCCCTTGTAAGAGTAAAAACAGACATAAATTATGATATTAGTATAACAAACAATTTTATTTGGAAAATATCGTTTAATTATTCAATATTTTCTTTATCCGGTTGTCTAGGAAGGCCTATAAATATCCATATAATGAGGATTGATAATGAAATAATCAGGGGAAGATCAATATTTATACTATAAAGAAAACCAGACAGCATACCGCCGAATGATGCCCCAAGAAAATTAGCAAGGTTGTAAACACCTGATGATATCCCCCTGTTTTCACTGGAAATTCTTTGGGTAAGGAATGCAGGCATAATTGACTGAAATATCGTATGTCCCAGAAAAAACAGGATGCCGGTAGCTATTAGAACAACCCTTCCTTTATTACCGATAAAATAAACAATAAAACCCAATATAAGAAATAAGAATCCTATCTTAATAGTTCTTTTTAACTGGTTGTTTTTTTCAGAATGCTTAATGTAGGGGTAAGTAATAAGGCCGCTCGGCAGAATAATTATTAGGTAGATCAACCAGAAATTAGATGTGGAAAAATCAAGGCTGGTCCAGCTTAAGGGATAAATAAAAAGGAACAAATTTAGTACAAATGAAAGAATAAAAGCTGCAATAAGTAAAAGTTTAATGTCCCAGTTGGAAATAATATCCAGGATCTTCTTAGCACTTTGGGGCTGCGTATCTTCTTTTTTAATAACAGGGAAAA
>JAUXJP010000057.1 GCA_030624695.1 Candidatus Dadabacteria bacterium
TAAGAACTATTGTAAAGCTTGTAGTTGAACAGTTTGCTGAGGGTCTTAGCAACATAATTCCGGATCAGATTATTAAGAATTACAAACTAGCAAAGCTTTCGGATTCCATTAAGGAAGTACAGTTTCCTGAAGATACTAATAAAATAATTGATCTTAGTTCAGCTTCGGATGTATTTAACTCTGTACCGCATAAAACAGTTTCATTTTACGAGTTTTTTCTGCTAGAAGTTGGCCTGATACTAAAAAAGAAAGAGTTCACTAAAGTAAAAGGCATTTCTTTTAAAACAGGTGGAATTTTAGTAAAAGAGTTTATTCATAAATTACCTTTTAAAATAACAGAAGCTCAGCATAGAGCGGTAAAAGAAATTGAGAAAGATATGAATGGAGGTTTCCCGATGAACAGGTTGCTTCAGGGTGATGTAGGAAGCGGGAAAACTATAGTTTCGATTATCTCAATGCTAACAGCGGTTGAGAATGGTTACCAGGCCGTATTAATGGTCCCTACGGAAATACTGTGCGAACAACATTACGGTACATTAAGGAATATTTTGAAAGAATGTGGCTTGAATGTCGTACTGCTCAAAAGTGGAATTAAAGCAAAAGAAAAAAATAAAATAAATAAGTTAATAAGCTCCGGGAAAGCTCATATTATTGTTGGAACGCATGCCTTGATTCAGGATAATGTTGTTTTTAAAAATCTCGGTTTTGTTGTTATTGATGAACAGCACCGTTTTGGAGTATTACAAAGGGCAAAGCTCATGAGTAAGGGGCAAAACCCGGATGTACTAGTAATGACGGCAACTCCTATACCAAGGACCCTGGCAATTACCGTATATGGGGATCTTGATATTTCTGTAATTGATGAATTGCCGCCAGGCAGAAAAGAAATAAAAACTAAACTTTATAAAGAGAGTAAAAAAAACAGGTCAAAAATTTATAAGATTATCAAAAATGAGTTGAGCAAGGGCAGGCAGTGCTATGTAGTGTGCCCTTTTATTGATGAATCTGAAAACCCGGATTTTCAGCATATTAAATATGCAACTAAAGTCTTTGAATACCTGTTAAAAGAAATATTCCCGGAATTTAAGGTAGGATTGCTTCACGGCAAAATGGATAATGTAGAAAAAGATACTGTTATGAAAGATTTTCTTTCAAATGAACTGCAACTTCTGGTATCAACTACTGTAGTAGAAGTCGGGATAGATGTTTCAAATGCAACAATCATGTTAATTGAGAATTCTGAAAGATACGGATTATCTCAGCTGCATCAACTTAGGGGAAGGATAGGGAGGGGCGGCCATGAGTCCATTTGTATGCTTATAGCAGATTATGCTTTATCAGAAAATGCCGGCTATAAACTAGAAATAATGACAAAAACAAATGATGGGTTTAAAATTGCGGAAGCTGATCTGCAGCTACGGGGCCCCGGAGATTTTCTTGGAACGAAACAGTCAGGTATCCCCACATTCAATTTTGCAAATCTGATTAGAGACTGGAAAATACTTTCTCAGGCAAGGGAAAGTGCTTTAAATCTTGTTTCTTCGGATCCGGAGTTGAAAAGTGCACCCAATTTAAAACTGCTTGTTGAAAAGAAATGGGGAGAATTGCTTGAACTAAACCTAATATCCTGATTACTATAATTATCCTTCAATCAGCAGTGCTTCGGGATCTTCAATAAGTTCTTTGATCTTTACAAGGTACTGCACGGCTTCCCTGCCGTCTACAATCCTATGATCATAGCTAAGAGCAACATACATCATAGGTCTTATTACTATTTCACCGTCAACTACAACAGGTTTCTGATTAATTTTATGTAGTCCCAGAATTCCCACCTGTGGAGGATTAATAATTGGTGTGCTCAATAATGACCCAAAAACACCGCCGTTTGAAATAGAGAATGTACCGCCCATGAGTTCATCAAGAGTAAGAGTCCCTTCATTTGTCTTAACAGAGTAATCTTTTACATCTTGCTCAATTTCTGCAAAACTTTTTCTGTCAGCATCACGGATTACAGGTACAACAAGTCCTTCTTCTGCGCCAATAGCAACACCAATATCGTAATAGTACTTATATACAATTTCTTCATCCTGTATCTCTGCATTTAATTCCGGGAAAAGTTTAAGTGCTCCTACACATGCTTTAATGAAAAAGGAAGAAAACCCCAGTCCAACACCGTATCTTTCCTTGAAATCGTCTTTTCTTCTCTTTCGCAGGTCCAAAACACCGCTCATATCAATTTCATTGAAGGTAGTGAGAATCGCAGCAATATTTTGTGCCTCTTTTAAACGTCTTGCTATTGTTCTTCTTCGGCGGGTCATTTTAACCCTTCTTTCCCGGTTTGAGTTTAGTAGGGAAAGTGAAGGGAAAAGTTCTGAAGAAACTGATTCTGATACACTTTCTGATTTGGTAGTTTTACCAGGGGACGATTGTAAATATTTATTAACATCATCTTTTGTAATTTTGTTACCAACTCCTGTAGGAGCTACATGAGATAAATCAATATTTTCCTGTTTTGCAATATTCTGGGCTACAGGTGTAGCTTTGATTTCACTTGGAGTTTGTTCTACAGTTTTGATTTCTTCAGCCTTAACCTGAATAGGGGCATCTTCCTTTTTAGTACTACTTTTTGACGGTTTTGCAGTTGAATCAATTGATCCCAGTACATCACCGACTTCTACATCTTCATTTTCAATCCTGCCAATAGATTTTAATACACCGCTGGTCTCAGCGGCTACCTCAAAGTTTGCCTTTTCTGTTTCAAGTTCAAGGATTGTGTCACCGGTATTTACAAAATCTCCTTCCTGCTTCACCCATTTGATAATGGTAGCCTCGAGGACAGAATCTCCTAAGTGTGGTACTACAATATCGGTAACCATGTTAAATCTCCAAAATAGTTATTTATTAAATGTCCTGATGCCAGGTTATGCCACTTTTTTCATTGCCCTCTACTACTTTATCAATGCTAAAAGCCTGCTTGATCAATAAATCCTGATTATATTTGTGCATTGAGGATGATCCTTCAGCCGGGCTTGTAAACCTTTTTCTTCCAATATAATGCAATGGATATCGTTTCTTTAAAATTTTTCTACGAAAGAAAGGCAGCATATATTTCCATGCGGCCATATTTTGAGGTTCTTCCTGAACCCAGGCTACTTCCTTTAAAGTTTTATATCTTGCAAAGATTTCTTTAATTTCTTCTTTTGGTCTTGGGTAAAGCTGTTCAACACGGGCAATTGCAATATCAGGGTTCTTTTCCCTAAGTTCACTTGAAATAATGTCAACATATATTTTGCCGCTACAGAATATTAATCTTTTAACTTTAGCTGCCTGTTTGTCATCCATTGGGTCGTCAATCACGGGCTGCCATTTACCATCTGTTAATTCAGTCAGTGAAGATGCTATCTTAGGATTTCTCAAAAGACTTTTAGGAGTCATAATCACAAGTGGAAGCGGGTCTACTTCAAGAAGAAGAGCCTGCCTTCTAAGTACATGGAAAAGCTGTGCTGATGTTGTACAGTTCACAATTCTCATATTGTATTCGGCTGCCTGCATCAGAAATCTTTCAAGTCTTGCACTTGAATGGTCAGGCCCCTGACCTTCATAAGCATGCGGTAGGAGCAGAGTCAGAGATGGCATTTGTCCCCATTTTGCACGTGCGGAAACAAAATATTCATCAATTATTGTTTGAGCCCCATTTATAAAATCACCGTATTGAGCTTCCCATATTACAAGGGTGTTTGGTTTTTGTATGTTGTAACCATATTCAAATCCGATACATGCATTTTCGGTAAGCGGGCTGTTATGGATTTCAAATGATGCCTTTGACAGTGGTATATTCTGAAGGGGGGTATATATCCTGCCGTTAGTTTCATCGTGAAGTACTGCATGACGATGACTGAATGTACCACGTTCAGAATCCTGGCCGGTAATTCTTATTGGAATACCATCTGCAAGTACAGATGCATATGCCAGTTCTTCACCCATTGCCCAGTCAATATTCTTTTCACCTGGCTTATCTAATATGTTAAGACGCCTATCGCGTATTCTTTTTATCTTGCTGTTAACATTAAAGCCTGATGGTGTCATTAATAGTTCGTTGTTAAGCTGAATCAGTTTGCTGGCTTTTACGCTTGTAACAACTTTTTTTGCTGCTCCTGGTGGCGGTGGATCAGGAACCTTTTCTTCCGGAAGATCATTAGGCTTTAATGATTCGAATTCATTTGTTAATAATTTTGTATATTTATCAACAATTGCATCTGCATTATCCTGGGTAATCTTGCCTTCTTTTATTAACTTGTTTGCCAGAATTTCCCTTACAGATGGATGGTTATCAATTTTGCTGTAAATCAGAGGCTGAGTGAATTTGGCTTCATCACTTTCGTTGTGGCCATGTTTTCTGTATCCAACAAGGTCAATTAAAAAGTCTTTTTTAAAAATCTGAAGATATGAATAGGCAAGTCTCATGGTTTCAATACATGCTTCTGCATCATCGGCATTAACGTGGACTATTGGTATCTCAAAACCCTTAGCCAAGTCACTTGCATATAGTGTACTTCTGCTGTCCGAGGGCAGCGTAGTAAATCCAAGCTGATTATTTGTAATAATATGAATAGTGCCGCCTGTGTAATAACCAGGAAGTAATGACATGTTAAGAGTTTCGGCATTAATTCCCTGTCCCATAAATGCTGCATCACCGTGAATCTGGACGGGTATTGATACAGAAGGATCGAAAACAGGGCCGCCTTTGTCATTCTCTACCGTACCTGATGCCCTTGACATGCCCTGTACAACGGGGTTTACGGATTCAAGGTGGCTTGGGTTAGGAGCAAGTACAATTCTCATGTCGAATGCCTTACCGTTGCTTACAGACCTGCTTGCTGATTCATGATATTTTACATCGCCAGTCCAGCCAAGATCATCATTAAAGTCTCTGTTATGAACAGGGTCTTTAAATTTAATTAATCCGTATTTGTAAGTTATATTCATAACATGGTGCATAACATTGAGTCTTCCCCTATGTGCCATGCCAAGGATAATATTGTTAATACCAGATTTTGCTGCAAGTCCTACAAGCTCGTTGAGCATAGGTACAAGCATGTCAACACCTTCTATTGAAAACCTGAATTTTCCGGGGAAAATTCTATGAAGAAAGCGTTCAAATACTTCAATCTGGGTAACGCTCTCCAGCAATTTCTCAGTATCTATTGGAAAATTAAGAGGTTTGAAAGCTAGAGTTTCTATTGACTCTCTTAGCCATTTTCTTTCTTCCGCCTCATAAATATGGTCGTAGTTATATCCTATAGTCCCCGAATAAAGTTTCCTTAGTTTCTTTATTCCCTCATAAGCATTAGCTGTTTGATCTGCAATAGGCCAGCCTACTAAGCTTGAAGGCATGCTTTCTAAATCAGCATCGGTAAGGCCATGCATTTTGGGGTTAAGTGTTGGGTCTCCTTTTGGGGGATCTTCCAATGGGTTGATATTGCTCTCCATATGTCCATGCCGTCTTATAGCCTGCGCAAGGTTAGATACAGATACAGCTTTATCAATATCTATGCCTGAATAGGCAGTCCGGCCATTGGTTGAGACAGATTCCTTGATATTTGGTATACCTGAACCATTAAGTTCCGGCTTCCATAAATCAAATATTTTTTTTGTTTTTGGGTCAACTGAGGAAGGATTTTCGAGATACTTATCGTAAAGTTCTAAAATATACCCGGAATTTGGTCCGTGAAATTCGTCTAAAAGACTCATTTTTCTCCCTGGAATATTAATTTTTTATAATTAAATTTTAACATTAAGCGGCTTAAATGATAGCACAATTTAATATAAAGTAAACTGCCTAAATCAATGAATATTTTTTCATAACTCAACAACTATTTCTTACAATTTTAATACTCTATAAATATACATAAAATTTGAGAAATGTATAAGTAGATTTAATATAAATATGAATTAATTTAGATAGTTAACTCCGATAGTTAAAGTTGAAAATTAAAGTTAGTTATTTTTCCCATAATTTTCTCCGGACTTTTTATCTAATTTGAGGCCAAGTTCTAGGACCTGTTCAAGGGCAATTTCTGATGGGGCACCAGTAAGAGGGCATGACCCTTTTTGGGTTTTGGGGAAGGCAATAACATCCCTTATTGAGTCACTACCCGAAAGAAGCATTACAATCCTGTCCAGTCCAAGTGCAATTCCTCCATGAGGAGGTGCGCCGTAATCAAGGGCGTTTAGAAGAAAATCAAATTTATCATTTGCTTCTTCATCACTTAATCCAATAGTTTTAAACACTTTCTTCTGAATATCCTTTCTGTGAATCCTGATACTTCCTCCGCCAATTTCCACACCGTTTAACACAATGTCATATGCTTTAGACAATACATTTGCAGTATCAGATTCTATTTTATCAATACTTTCATCTTTCGGTGATGTAAAAGGATGGTGAAGGGCCACATACCTTTTATCATTTGCGTCATAATCAAAAAGCGGAAAATCCACAATCCATAAAAGGTCAAATCTTGAATGGTCTATTAA
>JAUXJP010000055.1 GCA_030624695.1 Candidatus Dadabacteria bacterium
AGCCAGACTATACCCCCTGAAATACCTGTCGGCCTCCCCTCGAGACTACTCGAGAGAAGACCGGACATACTCCAGGCAATGTACCTTGTGCAGGCACAAAACGCCCAGATCGGGGTTGCAGAGGCACTAAGGCTTCCGGCATTCAGCCTGAGCGCAGGCGCTGGGGCAGCGGTCACAGATATTGCTTCAATGACTACAAGCGGGTTTGTGTGGTCTATTGGCGCCGGACTTTTCTGGCCAATATTTAATTTCGGAAAAAACAAGGCACGTGTGCAGATCCAAGAAGCAAGAACAGACCAGGTACGGCTTCAATATGAAAACACAGTACTAAATGCAGTAAGGGAGGTGTCGGATTCTTTAAATGAAATAGACACATATCAAGAACAGCTCGTTGCCCTTGAAAACCGGACCAGGGCTGCAAGAAAGGCAAATGATATTTCAAACCTTAGATATGATAAAGGAGTCGCAAGTTACCTTGAAGTACTTGAAACTGAGAGGCAGCTTTTTAATGTTGAACTGCGGCTTTCCCTGACAACCCAGGAGTACTACAATTCATACGTGAGGCTATATAAAGCACTTGGAGGCGGTTGGATTTCCGAAGAGGCTATGAATACTTACAAAACATCTGAGAATAATTCACAATAAATTTTATTAATTGTCTCTAAATTTTTTAAGCAGCTTAATATCTTCTGCTACTTCATCGGGTGGATTCTCTACTATAATATCAAGATGGCTTAACCTGGAATCCTCTACTATTGCCTTAAAACCGCCCTCACCTATTTTGCCTTTGCCTATATGCTCATGCCTGTCCTTCCTTTCACCAAGATCAACCTTGGAATCATTACCATGAATAAGCATTACCTTGTCCAGGCCAAAACTTTTTTTTATTTTTGAAAGTGTGATATCCAGGCTTTCTTTATCCCGAAGGTCATAACCTGCGCCAAACAAATGTGCAGTATCTATACATACTCTTACTTCGTCATTATCAGTTAGACGAAGTATCTCTGCAATTTCCTCAAATGTATCCCCTATCGTATCCCCTTGCCCTGCGGAGTTTTCAAGCATAAGTATTGAAGAACCGGTATAACCATCAAGTATCTTTACTACTGAATCAGCAACATTTTTTATAGCTTCACTTCTGTCCATCCCCTTTGAACTACCAAGATGGGTCATAATACTTTTTACCTTTAAGAGTGATGATCTCTCAAGATCTTCCCTGATAAGTCTTATTGAATTGTTTCTTACTTTATTATCAAGAGATGCCAAATTTATAAAATACGGCGTATGAACATAATAGTTATCGAGATCATATTTATTACAGTCAGATAAAAAGTTTTCAATTACTTCATCGTCAAGCCTGGATGGCTGACCACCTCTTGGAGACCTTGTAAATAATTGAAAACATTCACATCCAAGATCATTCGCTCTTTTTGGGGCCTTATCAAGTCCACCAGCAATTGATACGTGTGTTCCGAATTTCATAATACCACCTATTTATGCAATATTCACAGATAGTTACACTTTTCCCCTAATTATAATTAAATTAGAATAGTATGCTGTTATTATGTTATTTTTAGTGCTATATTAGTTTAACTTTAACTTATTTAAAGGATAAATTATGATACCCAGTTCAGCTTTTATAACCAAAGGTGTAGGAAAACATAAAGAAAAATTAACAAGTTTTGAAATGGCACTCAGAAATGCAGGTATTGAAGCTTTTAACCTTGTAAAAGTTTCAAGTATTTTTCCACCCAATTGCAAACTTATTTCAAGAACTAACGGATTAAAAATGTTGTCGCCCGGACAGATTGTATTTGTAGTTATGAGTGAAAATACAACAAATGAACCAAACCGTCTAATAGCAGCTTCTGCAGGACTTGCACTTCCAAAAGACCAGAATTATCACGGGTATATCTCCGAACACCATAGCTTTGGTGAAAAAGAAACTGTGGCAGGTGACTACGCCGAAGACCTGGCAGCTTATATGCTTGCAACCACACTTGCAGCACCTTTTGATCCTGACAAGAGTTATGATGAACAAAAAGATATTTGGAAAATAAGCGGGCACCAGGTTAAAACTAGAAATATTACCCAGACAGCAGTTGGTGATAAGAATGGCCTGTGGACTACAGTCCTGGCAGCAGTTGTGTTCGCAAGTTATAAATAATTAAGTATTTGCCAGCATTTCCCTGGCAGCTTCAAGGGTTTTTTCAGTAATATTTTCACCTGAAAGCATTCTTCCTATTTCTTCAATCCGTTCATTGCTACCGAGCCTGCCAATTGAAACAAAAGTTGAATTATCATCAATTTCTTTATTTACTTTAAAATGCGATTTTGCAAATTTTGCTACCTGAGGCAGGTGGGTTATACAGATAACCTGGTTGTTTTGAGAAAGATTTTTAATTTTTTTACCGATTGTCTCTGCTGTTATTCCGCCTATACCTGAATCCGCTTCATCAAATATCAAGATAGACCCGTTTTCCTTTTTTGTAATTAATTCTTTTAATAGCAGCATTATTCTGGAAAGTTCTCCGCCTGAAGCAACTTTGCTTAATTCTTTTGGAATCTCACCCGGATTAGCAGAAAATAAAAAGTTAAGTTTATCAATTCCATCAGGTGATATTTCCTTTTTTTCAATGTTTACATTTAAAATTGACCCTTTAAGCCCAACATTCTCATTTTCTTTAATAAAATGGTCTTCGAGTTCTTTGGCACATTTTATCCTTTTTAAAGAAAGTTCGTTTGCAATGAATTCTAATTTATTAAAAATCTTGTCTTTTTCATCCTCAAGCTGTCTTAATTTATCTTCATTATTTACAACATTATCCAGATCTGCTTCCAGTTTAGACTTTTTACCAAGAATATCACTAATAGTAGGGCCATACTTCCTTTTCAAACCGTTAATAGCAGATAATCTTTCATTAATTTCTTCCAGTCTTTCAGGGTTAAAACTCATTTTTGACAAATAATCCCTTATCAAAATTGCATTTTCTTCTATTTCAACAAGGATTGTATTTATTGATGATGATAATTCTTCAAATTTGCTGTCCACATTGGATATTTCACTTATTTCTCTTATACTGTTCTGAATACTATTATATGCAGAATTTTCTGTATCATATATCAATTGATACGAGTTTGTAAGGCTGGAATTAATTTTTTCATAATTTGATAATATCTTTTCTTCTTCGACTAATTTTTCATCCTCACCCAAAGTAAGATTGGCACTCTTGATTTCTTTAAGCTGAAACAAAATGAAATCCTGTATTTCTGTATGATCCTGGTTAGTTGCGTTTAATTCTTCAAGTCTTTTATTAATATAAAGATATTCATAATATATTAGTTTGTATTCTTCAAATAACGGAGAATTATCAGAAAACATATCAAGATATTTTATGTGGTTAGCAGGTTTTAAGAGTGATTGATGTTCATGCTGGCTGAATATATCGACCAGCCCTTCTGTTACTTTTGAAAGTATATTTAATGTTGAGATGTCACCATTAATAAATACTTTACCTCTCCCAGAAGATGGAACAGTTCTTTTTATTAAAAGTAAATCATCATTTTGAGTAATTCCTGATTCTTCAAGTAGTTTTGAGACGGTATTGATCTTAGATATATCAAATAATGCTTCGATTTGTGCTTCTTCACAACCGGATTTAACTATTTCCGGGGATACCTTGTCACCAAGAAGAATATTAACTGCATCAACAATTACAGATTTTCCAGTCCCGGTTTCACCAGTAATTATATTAAGGCCACTGGTAAACTCGACAGTTATACTTTCAATTATAGTGTAATTTTTTAACGAAATTTCAAGAAGCATTAATACCTTTCTAGAAAACTTTTAAGAATTTCGGTTGAATCCGCTTTGTGAAGTTTTTCAAGTGCCCTTTTTTCTATTTGCCTTATTCTTTCACGAGTAAGATCAAAATGTGTACCGATTTCATCTAAAGTATAGTTCTTATCACGTAATAGACCATATCTCATTTTTATTATAGTTTCTTCTCTGGGACTTAATTTTTCAAGGAAAAATTGAATTTTGTCAGACATCATCAGGTTTGTTACCTCTTTATCCGGTGTGGCAATCTTATCATCACTGATAAACTCAATTAATGTAGAATTTGCATCACCATTCATTACAGGTGAATCCAAATGGGCAACATCTTTAATTGATTCAAGTATCTTTTTTACATTATTCGGTGAAATGCCTATTTTATCCGATATCTCTTCGGGTAAGGGCTTAATTCCTGAATTTTTTGTCATAATTGCACTAATTCTGTTTATCTTTGTAGCCTGCTCAAGAATATAAACAGGTACACGTATTGTCCTTGTCTGGTCCAGAATAGATCTTGAAATTGACTGGTGAATCCACCATGAGGCATAAGTAGAAAATTTATAACCTTTAGTATAATCAAATTTTTCTACGGCCCTAATAAGCCCAAAATTTCCCTCCTGGATAAGATCAGATAAAGGCATTCCTCTGCTAAGATATTTTTTTGAAATACTTACAACAAGCCTTAAATTTGCTTTAACAAAATTGTTTTTAAATTTATTGGATTTTACAGAATATTTTCTTAATAGAATTTTTTTTGTTATAATCTTTTTTCTGGTATTAAAGTTCTTAATATTTTTTTTATAATGATTTATGTTCCTGAATACATCTTCAAGGCGTTCACCTAGATCTCTATCCAGGATCTTCTCAATTTTATACTTAATTTCTTTTGATTTATTCTCACACTTTTTAATTTTGGCAGATTCAATTAACTCCTGTTTTGGAGTAAAAAGGGATATTTCACCCATCTCTTTAAAATAAAGCTGGAGTAAACGAAGTTCATTAAAACTCTCTGTATTTGAAATTTTAGTACTGTTAGGAATATAGTTGTCTTTAACAGAATGTTCATCATTAACAGTATTAGAATCGTCGAATACTGTTTGTCCATTGAACAAAGGCCTGCTTTTATTATTTTTAAGACTATTATTGTCTTTTCTACTTGGAGAAAAACGCCTTAGGTGTTTACCGGCTCTTTTCACCTGAATCCTCCTGCCCTGCTATTCCTTTATCTGGCCATCCCCATATACAATAAATTTCTTCGAGGTTAATTCTTTGAGCCCCATAGGGCCAAAAGCATGCAACTTCGAAGTACTTATACCAATCTCAGCTCCAAGGCCTAATTCAAACCCATCATTAAAACGAGTTGAGGCATTTACCATAACAGCCGAAGAATTTACCCTTTTTATAAAATACCGTGCATTTTCGTAACTTTTGGTAACAATCGATTCAGTATGCATTGAACCATATTTTTCTATATGCTTTATAGCTTCATCCAGATCATCAACAATTTTTATATTTAAGATTAAATCAAGATACTCTTCATAAAAGTCTTCTTCTTTAGCCGGTACCGTATCCGGTAAAATCTTTTTAGTATTTTTACAGGATTTTATTGTAACTCCTAAATCATTAAGTTCTTTCTCCAACACAGGCAGGAATTTCTTGGCAATTTTCTTGTTTACAAGAAGAGTTTCCATTGCATTACACACACCCGGCCTCTGGGTCTTTGAGTTTACGGCAATACTAGTTGCCAGTTCAATATCAGCTGATTCATCTATATACACATGGCATATACCTTTATAATGTTTTAATACAGGTATCAATGAATTCTCAACTACAAAACGAATTAAGCCCTCTCCTCCCCTTGGAATAACAAGGTCAATAAACTCTTCAAGCTTTAACATTTCAAGAATTGCATTTCTATCAGTGACCGGGACTATCTGTACTGCTTTTTCAGGCAGTCCGACTTCTTTTAATGCATCACTGATAATAGAACCTATAGCCTGGTTGGAATTAAAGGCTTCTGAACCACCACGGAGAATTACAGAATTTCCCGCTTTTAAGCACAATCCAGCTGCATCAGCAGTCACATTGGGCCTTGATTCATAGATTATTGCAATAACACCAAGCGGAATACGCATCTGTCCAACTGATAATCCATTTGGCCTTTTCCACATTTTGGTAACTTCACCCACAGGATCATTAAGATTCGTGATTTCCCTGAGGCCTTCTACCATTGAGTTAATTCTTTTTTCATTTAGTACAAGCCTGTCTACTAAAGCACCTGAAAGGCCCTTTTCCCTGGCATTATCAACATCTATCTTGTTTTCAGACTGAATATAGTTTTTTTGATTAATGATTTTTTCGGAAATTAACAGTAGTGCATCATTTTTCAGTTTAGAATCGGCTGTTGAGAGTTCAAAAGATGCCTTGCGCGAATCATCGGCAATCTTTGTCATTAGCTTTTGGGTGTTTATTTTACTATCACTTTCTTTACGAGAAATTATTTTTGCAGAATCAGACATATAACCACACCCATTTTAAGAAATTAATAATAAAAAGATAATATATTGTTAGTTTTATAGCAAGGACACGAAAGATAATTCTTTAAATCCTTTATATAACCTGATTATCTAAATACCAACTCAACGTTTCTTCTAATCCCATTTTAAGTGACACAGTTGATTTAAAGCCAAATTCCAATTCGGCAAGAGATGTATTAAGTTTTCTTTTTGGCTGGCCATCAGGTTTTGAATCGTCCCACACAAGATTTCCTTTGTAACCTACCA
>JAUXJP010000235.1 GCA_030624695.1 Candidatus Dadabacteria bacterium
GGGAATATATCGGAAAAGGGTAGGTATTCCCCAAATAGCAGCAGCTTTATTTTATTGTATTTACCCAGTATCCTGCCCTCTCCATCAGTCAGGAAGGCACTGTTGTACTGTATAATCTCATTATCACGGTTTTTATTGTCTAATTGCCCTAGTTCAAAAGACAATCCACCGGTAAGAAAGAAAGTATCTTTTATCTCGGGGACTGCCATAACACCCTCGATTTCAAGGTATTCTGAGTCGGGCGGTAAAAATTCAAGTACTGCTGATTCAGGCCAGATTATCAGGTCCACTTTTTCAAATTCAAGAGACATCTTTTTATGTGCCTGGATAATAAGATAAGAGTTATTTTCTATTTTTTCGAGAAAATCAAAATTTGCCTGTACAATGCCAACATCAATTTTTTCAGCTTTCAATATATTATTTTTTTCTGCCTGAATTCTGATATTGCCATAAATAAGTAAAAAAACAAATATAAGAATTGCAAAACCAGTTACCACGACAGGTCTTTTCCCGCCCAATATAATTGATTTTAATATTGAGTACACAGCGAGGTTAATAAATACTATAAAAAAACTCAGCAAACTTATACCAAAGAGGTCAACAACCTGAATGATATTAGTACTTAGTCCCTGGGAGTTACCAATGCTGTAAGGGAAAAGATGGGGATAGAAATAATCGAGAGTGACCCAGATAGCTGCAATAAAAAATAAATTTTGAGGGTTATGTTCCTTAAGTAATTTAAACTTGGCCACAAGGTACGTAAAAATCCCATACTGAATGCCGAGAAAAATGCAGTACACAAGTATAAACAGTATTCCAACAGGCAGTGGAAATCCCCCGAATCTTGATAATGTGCCTACCAGCCAATACTGGCCCAGGTAGTTTACTGCTGTGCCGAAGATCAGTCCTGTTACAAAGTAACTACCGGATTTTTTGTGTTCTATAGTATAAAAAAAAGGTATAAGACAGATCCAGGCCAGAATCGAAAGACTGCTGAATATGAATGGGACAGTGAATAATACGGAGGATAAGAATATTAGAATATAGCTATTACTTAGATATCTCTTCATAAAAATTCACAAGAGTAATGTTTATACAAAAAGAACAGAGTCATACAGACTTTAGTCTGAAAAGCTTATATAGTCCAAACAATATTATAACGGCAGCCATTACCTGGGCTATTGCCAAATTTGGTACAGAGCTCCGGGTCGTATTTCTTAGAAACTCTATAATAAACCTCTCGCTGCCGGCAAGTATTAAATAAAGCGAAAAAATATAACCTGTCTTATAAATGTCTTTCCTTATTTTCCAGAGATAAAGGAATACAACCAGCATTATTAAAGCTTCGTAAATCTGTGTTGGATGAACAGTTTCTATAGTTGGGGGCAGGCCATTCGGAAATGCTACTGCCCAGGGCAGGTCAGATCTGATACCGTAGTCATCTCCAACTAAAAAACAGCCTAATCTTCCAATTGAATAACCGATTGCCATAGCAGGTGCTACAGAATCTCCAAGTAGCCAAAAATCAAGTTTGCTTCTTTTGGCAACAATCCAGGTTAATAATATGGCTCCAAACAAGCCACCGTAAAATGTAAGGCCACCGCGTGCAAATATATGCTGAACTGGATTTTGAAGGATTTCTTTAATTGGTATGTTCTCAAACAGGTAGAGAAGCTTTGCGCCTGCTATTCCGCCTATCATGGCTGCAAGAAAAAGGTTCCCCAGTAGGTCTTCCGAAAGATTTTTACGCCGGAATTCCTTAAGGCAAAGCCAGTATGCCACAAGGAATGAGATTGCAACCATTACGCCAAATGATGATATTGAAAAGTTACCAATTTTTAATAGTTCAGGGTACATATGATTTTATTTTTCCGCTTTTATTTTGTCTTCAAGTTCATTTTTCAACTTATCAGATGATCTCATAAGAAAGAAAACAGGGATAAAAGTAACGATACAAAGTACCGCCTGTATATAGAAATTAGTATAAATATCCATTAATTAACTCCTAACACTTCAATATTAAGAAATAAAAGTAAAACCATAAAACTATTATAAGTAAAGATTATTTCTTGAACCACAAATTTTAAAAAGGTAAGTTGATACTCTGTTATGCTCACAACACAGGTGTTAGTCCTAAACAGGTTTTTTATCCCGGTTTCAGTCACCAGTCTTAAGAGGGCATTTATACTCTTGTATGGCGGCGCAGCTAAAGCCGTATCTGAAGATTACGAGACATTTGATTTTAATTCATGGGCAGACGTTTCCGTTGCACGTGAAGCAGACTGTGTTAGGACTGTTTCTAAAATTATAAAGGCCCCAAGGGTTATACTGCTAATACGCTATGAAGGTTACTTTAAAAAACAGCCAAGGTTTAACCGAATTAATATATTCAGGCGTGATAACTCAGTTTGCCAGTATTGCGGTAAAACTTTTATGAAACAGGAACTTACATTAGACCATGTAATCCCCAGATCGCAGGGAGGTAAAAGTATCTGGGAGAATGTTGTCTGTTCATGTGGAAAGTGTAACAGAAGAAAAGGCGGTAAGACCCCTGAACAGGCTAACATGAAGATGCTTAATAAACCCGCAAAACCAAAATGGGGTCCATTTTCCAATGTATTTATCAAAGCGGTAAGGTACAAAGAATGGGAACCATTCCTGAATTTTGTCGATGTGTCCTATTGGAATGTAGAGCTGGAAGACTAAAAGTAATATTCCTGATAAATTTTGTATATTCTTTCAATAATTTTATTTATATTATTCTAAATTAACTTGCACCGGAGGCAATA
>JAUXJP010000177.1 GCA_030624695.1 Candidatus Dadabacteria bacterium
CTTCTGAATATTAACAAATAATTGATACTGGTATTCACCTGTTTTACTCTTAGCCCAATGTTGTTATCTTTAATCCTGTAATGCTAGTAATCAAATTCCTGAAACAATGGACTATCAAAATTGTTAGCTAACATTGCCGCCCTCTTATATGTCTCTTTTGCCTGGGGTACGGCTTTTGTCTTTATCAAATATGCCGAGGAAACGGTTTCGCCCCTAACGGTACAGTCCATTCGGGCAACTATTGGGTTTTTGTCCCTGCTGATACTTTCCCTGATACTCAGAAAAGACATAAAAGGCCACGCTAAGCACTGGTTTGCTTTCCTGGTTTTTGCCATACTCGGGGTTGCTTATCTCTGGATAGTTACGGGGCTTGGAGAAGTATATATATCAGCCGGGCTGACATCGGTGCTGGTTACAGTTGCGCCTATGGTTACATTTATTATTACAGTGTTTATTCTTAAAAACGAACCTTTTAGTTTCCTTGGAGTAGTTGGTTTAATTGTAGGTATTATAGGGCTCTTAATGGTAATTGGCCTTAACAGTATTATGGCAGGCGGTTCTACATTAACCGGTGTTTTGCTCATAGTATCCGGGTTTGCCGTGTTTGCAATAAACGGGATAATAGCACCAAGGCTTGCAACCCGTACGGACCCCATTGTATCCACAACATACTATACAGGCATTGCTGTTGTAATAATGTGGGTATTTACTGTTATTTTTGAAAATCCGTTACAGACAAACTTTACAGAAAAATTTGTGCTTGCTGAGTTCTATATGGGCCTTGTTTGTTTCGCCAGTGCCTTTGTGGTCTATTACTGGCTTCTTAACAGGACAGGGGCTTTTTTTTCATCATTATCATTTTACCTCGTACCTGTAATGGGTGTTGTAGGGAGTTATTTATTCCTTGGTGAAAAGATAAAACTTTCACAGGTTATCGGAATGTTGATTGTGTTTCTCGGTGTATATCTTATAAATACCAAAAGATTCGGGAAAAACTGAACTGGTATAACCTACTAAAAAAAGGGACCATAAGACAAGCTTACAATCCCTTTTAATATTATTAATTATAATTACTTTTTTCTTCTTGTCCTGCCCAGCAGAAGAGCAACCGGGACAAGCAGCCATAATATGTCAACTTTACTGCTCCCTGTTTCTGCAAGGCTGCACCCATTATTCTGATCATCTGCATCGAGGTGATCAAATATCCCGTCGTTGTCGGTATCTGAAAATTCTGCAGGCGCCCCTGTAGCCGGATGGTTGCTGTCGGCAAGCCCATCGCGGTTCCTGTCTTCCGGGTTGTCCAGAATTCCATCCCCATCCATATCGATGCTGCCGGTTTCATTTGCATCAGTTTTGCCGTCATTGTCGGAATCTGTATCAAGAAAATCGGGTATACCATCACCATCTGTATCGGGCAACGGAAGTCTATCATTCATCTGGTCCTCATCATGCTGGTCATGATGACCGTCTCCGTCAATATCTATAAAATTATCTGCAATGCCGTCAGAATCTTTGTCGTTGGTACCGCCGCCTTCGTTATGGTCGGGTATCCCGTCACCATCTGAATCAAGGTCTAATTCATTTGGAATTCCGTCATTATCGGGATCAGCCGGAATTTCGAGAAGGTTCTGCTTTGAATTTGTTCCTTGTCCTTCGGCGGCATTTGTTATACCGTCGTTATCCGAATCGGTGTCCTCAGAATCAAGAACTCCGTCTTGGTCGGTATTTGCCGATGCCGGGCAAAAAGTGACCTGGTAGTCGGGGTTTATACACTGGTAAGTGCTGTTGCTGTCGTTAAACTGCCAGCTGTATGCATTCGGACACTGATTTGAAAAAATTCCATTATAAGTGCAGAAACCACTCGGTATATTTGCCGTTGTACACCAAGAAGCATCCGGTGTTGGCCAAACACCAGAGCAGGCATTTACATAGTTAGGGTCTGTTGCGTCAGCGCATCCGATTCCACCGTGACCGGCAGGAAGGTTGTCATTATAAGGTGAACAGCAGTAAAGAGAAGAAGAGTCTGCACAGCCATCTTTCGAAGTTGTACCGCATGAAGTGCTGCCAGTATCAATAGCACCACAAGCAGCGCCTACAAGAGCAAGATTATCGCAAACTGCGGCAATCCCGCTTAGGAAACCGGAAGTGTCCCTATTTCTCTGGGCCGAACTATTAGCTGCACCCCCAAGCCCCCAGCATATCTGCCGTCCGGATGTGGTTGTTTCACTAAGCTCCGGTGGGCATGTGGACATATCAAAATTCGTACATACGGGGTTTCCGCAATTTAACTGTGGTGCGGGGTGACCGTTGATCGTCGGATTTTGATTTAGTTTTACACCGTTCATTTGCTGTACTGCTATGCCTACTGCATAACCATCGACATTTGTAATATCATAAAAATCATTATCCGGTGATTCGTTGAAAGTTACCTCGAAAGAATTTGCCGGTGGAGCTTTAGTCCCCCCGTTGCACTCTACAGTCATATTTTCGGAATTCGCACAGTCACCGGTCTCACAGCAGGGTACGCTGGTACAAGGGAACGCGCATGAAGTCCTTGGCCAGAAGTTTCCCGATTGCAGATCTCCGGGAACTGTTACGGTTTTTGTATTACCAGCCATACCATCTTTCTTAAGTTCAAATCCTGTAGCTTCACCCGTCAGTCCCTGTCCCGAGCATCCTACCCACACGGATTCGCTACAGTTGTTTATGAAAGTTAGGTTTCTTGTTTGCCTGACAGGGGGCGGAGGGGGTGGTTCGGGTACCTGGCATATTTGAGAAGCTTCGCATGTAGAGAAGTCACATGCCATATCGAACGAATTACCGCATGAACCGGTTGAGCCCATCGGGCAGCAAAACTGGCCGTCTGCACAACCGCTGCATTTTGTTGCATCATTTCCCGTACAATCCGGCACTGTTGCAGGTTCAGTGCATCTGTCTGCTACCTTGCAGACCTGCGAAGCAATGCAAGTTGTGTTATTACATGCGTCTTCTGCCGTAGCCGCACAGCCGCCCAATGGGCAGCAGAATGGATTTGCACCACCGCACCCGCTGCATTCGGATACCTGACTTCCAGTACATGTAGGCGCCGGTACTGAACTGCAACTTCCGCTCTGTGCATAAAGATTATTTTGAGTTGTTAAAATAAAGCTTGCAACAAGTAGCAAAATAAAAACTGAAAATTTCAATAAATTATAAAAATGATTCATCTCTTTCTCCTAAACGCAATTAATAAAAATAACCCTTATATTATTAAACAATAATATAAGCAAGAAAGTTACCAAAACTACTAAATTAACATAACTAAAAACAGATAAATACATTAATTCCTTTATTTTGGCTATTTTTGAACTAATATATTCTTTTGAACGGGTGGTTTTATGAGTGCAGACAATAAAACAGATAATTCTATAGAAGA
>JAUXJP010000132.1 GCA_030624695.1 Candidatus Dadabacteria bacterium
ATAGTTTTAGTATAACATTAAGTATCTTGTATAACCATCTGTTATTAATGAAATATCTACTGATATTTTCTTTTCTGTTTTCATCGTTCGATTCTGTTGCTTCTGATGATGAATATTTGAATAAAGTTGTGGTTACCGGTACCTCAATTCCTGTAAACATTACTGAATTTCCTTCTGATGTTACTGTTATCGACCATCAATATATAGAAAGTTCTCATGCACGTGATGTTTCCGAATTATTAAAAACAGTACCCGGTGTTTTTGTAGACCAGGCTGGAGGAAGGGGAGGTGTGAGTTCTATCTACCTTAGGGGAGCAGACCCCAACTTTACCCTGATATTGCTGGACGGGGTAAGACTAAACGATCCTAACAACAGCCGGGGAGGATCTTTTGATTTATCTACATTAGGGACTGAAAACATAGAGAGAATCGAAATAGTAAAAGGGCCGCAGTCAGCTGTTTATGGGTCAGACGCTATAGCAGGAGTTGTAAATATTATTACTTTCGATGGAAATAACCAGCAAAAAAACATTGTTGATGTTTCTGCACAAACCAAGGGCGGTTACAGATTATTAACGGAATCGCGTGGAAAAAACAGTTCATTCAGTCATTCCCTTAGTGCTTCATATGTCGATGATGGTGAACCTACAAAGGGTAACAGGTTTAAAAGCCCCACCTTTATCTCGAATCTCGGGTATTCCGTGGACAAATTGGAAATCAAATCCATATCAAGATTTAGCCACATAGACAGTGCAAGTTTTCCGGATGATAGCGGGGGCCCCGAGTTTGCAGTATTGAGGGAAACAGAAAAACGTGAATTAATTCAGTTTCTTACAGGAGTTAAAATTATTCATCTGTCGGGGGAGAAATGGGTAAATAATGTAAACCTTTTTTTAACTCATACCGATGAAGATATAGATTCACCAGGAGTAGCACCCGGTATTCGTGATCCTTTTGGTATCCCTGCGAATAGCAGTGATAGTGAATACACAAGGTTAGAAGCAGAATACACTACTATATTAAATATAGCTTCTGTTAATAACCTTTCCTTCGGCATTGATACGCAGTACGAAAGGGGAAAGAACAGTGGTACCTTATTTGCACAGCAGGAGATACCAACAAATTTTAAGGAAGAAAGATTCACAGTTTCACCTCTTTTTGAACTAAAACTAAATTTAATCCGAAATACTTATATATTTGCAGGGGGCCGCATGGATTATACTGATAATTTTGGAACTGAGTTCAGTCCCCATCTTGGCATTCTTTATAATCTACAATCAACTGGTACCTCAATAAGTGCAAACTGGGGCGAGGGTTTTAAACTTCCGAGTTTTTTTGCACTGGGAAATTCTATTGTAGGAAATGATGAATTAAAACCGGAAACAAGTAATAGTATTGATTTTAAAGTCAGTCAGGAGTTGTTTAATGATGTATTTTCCTTTGCTGCATCAGCTTTTTATAATAACTTCAGTAACCTTATTGATTTTGATGAGGGGCCGCCCCCAAGATTGATAAACCGTGATAAGGTAGTAACAAAGGGTTTTGAATTTGAAATGAAAACCAAGAAAGTCTTTAATACCGTCTTATCCGGTAATTTCAGTTACATAAAATCCAACATTAAGAACTCTGCAGATAATCTTAGAAACCGTCCTGAATGGCTGGCAAATTTTACGGTTATATGGACACCTAAGAACTTTCTGGAAATTTTTACCAATATTAACTATGTTGGCAGTTATTTTGATTCTTCTATTCCTACCGGTGAAGTGAAAATAGGGGATTACCTGTTAGTTGACAGTGCTGTAACAATTTATATTAAAGAAAACCTAAAAGTATATTTTGAAATTGAGAATATATTTGATCAAAAATATCAGCAGGTAGTAGGTTTTGATGCACCCGGGATAAGGCCGGGAGCAGGTGTTCAGTGGAATTTTTAACTTTTTTGGATGCGGCAATGAATTAAACAGTTAGATTAATGGCATATAATCCTCCAGGATTATGATGTCTAAGAATGGTGAAACCCGGGATATATTAATTTATATTCCGGGTATTTTTTATTTTACTCTTAATTTTTTCGTAAATAATAGGAATATTATACAAAGGTGAGGGTATTAATATAAACAAGTTATACAAGCTAATTCTAATTATATTTTGTTTATCAATTTTTGTTAGTGATTCATATTCCTCGGAATGGGAATTCAGCAGGGTTGTTCTCAATGATGATGTTGTGGGCAGGTATCTCGTATATTTTGATAAATCCAGTATCAAAAGATATAAAGATTATCGAAAAATATGGGTTAAAAAAATATACGAAAAAAAACAGAGAATTAACGATAAGAAAACCTACAACATTGCAGAAGAACTGTTTGTGTTTAACTGCCGGAATAAAACATGGACTAAGGTTAAATGGACTCTGTTGGACCTGAATATGAAAGTTATGGATGAGAGTGAGTTCTTTAACCCGTTCAGGCCTGAATGGAACACTATGTGGGGAGGGATTCCTCCAGGAACACTTACATTCGATCTGTATAAAAACGTTTGCTTAAATAAAACAGTTAAGAAATAAATATGTCTGACCACCACCATCATTCATTTGCCGGGAAGAATAAAAAGAACCTTAAAATAGTATTTATACTGACTTTTTGTTTTATGCTGGTAGAAGCAGTAGGGGGCTATCTTACAAACAGCCTTGCCCTCTTTGCAGATGCGGCCCATATGTTTACCGATGCCGGCGCCCTGGGGCTTGCCCTCATTGCAATCTGGTTTGCCGAAAGGCCGGCAACTCCCGGCAAGACATACGGCTATTACCGTACCGAGATTTTAGCTGCATTTATAAATTCACTTGTTCTGCTTTTAATATCATTTTTCATTCTTTATGAAGCCTGGCAGAGGTTATACCACCCACCCGAAGTTCTAAGCAAACCAATGTTTGTAATAGCAACACTTGGCTTAATTGTAAATCTTATCGGGATGAAATTGCTCTCGGAAGGTTCTTCCAACAGCCTCAATATGAAAGGCGCTTACCTAGAAGTCTTCAGTGATATGCTGGGATCTATCGGTGTAATAGTTGCAAGTCTTTTAATTATGTTTAAAGGGTGGGAGATAGCAGACCCTATAGCAAGTATTGCGATGGGAGTATTTATTTTACCGAGAACCTGGCATTTACTTAAACAGGTTACGCATGTTCTCCTTGAAGGGACACCTACTCATATTGATATTGATAAAGTTGAAAAGGAACTCTCCAACGTTGACGGAGTTATAGCAGTCCATGACATACATATCTGGACTATTACTTCCGGTATTGATGTAATGACGGCTCATGTCGAGGTAGCTGATTTTACAGACGGGAATAGAATATTAATTGATATAAAAAAGGTCCTAGTAAGTAAATTTAATATTCTTCATTCTACAATCCAGCTTGAAACAGACCAATGCAGGGAATCTGATTTGATAAATATATGAAGATTACAATGAATTTATTATTATGTTATAATCACATAATTATTCTTAAAGGAGGGGTTTTGGATGAATCTCAATTTTAAAACTTTCAATTCTTATTCTCTGTTATTTCTATTATTTATTCCCGTCTTTTTATTTATAAGTTGTGATAATGACAACAACAGAAACCCCGTAGTATTAAAAATAGACCCCGATGACGACAGCTGTGTTCCCTTAACAGATCAATATGCCACCTGTGCGGAGGCATGTGAGGCCGAGCCTCTAAACTGTGCTGCAGACATATTGCTGCATATTGAAAGTGAAGGTTTTATAAGCAGGAGGGAAATAAACCCTACAATTGATAATCAAACAGGAGCAATTGAAGATGGAACTGTACAAAAGCCAAATATACAGTCGCCTATGCACGGGTTATTTGTACCCGTATGGAACAATCCTCAGCTGAATGATGCAATAGAGAACGCACTTGAAAACCCGTTTGATACTTTTATTGCTCCTCCGTGGTCAATTTCCGCAAAATTAAATAATGCCGTTTTTCCTGAAAATTCGAATCCTAAAAGCCTAAATTGGTCCACGGTAATGTATAAAATCCCGGGTTACTGCCCTGAAAGAATTTTTCCCGATGACCCTGATGCACCATGCCTCGGGGGAGAATGGTTCTGGTTCCTTAACAGGGGAGGATTTCTTAGCTTTGACTGGAATTCCGAGGATAACAGCAGCTTACCGGCATTTGGCAAGGCAAGTGATTTTTGCCTTAACTGCCACGGTGCCG
>JAUXJP010000198.1 GCA_030624695.1 Candidatus Dadabacteria bacterium
TCTACAGTTGTATTCCAGCACTTTTGCATCCCCATTATTAATCATTAAACCGATATAAAGAACACCTTTATATTTTATACCTTCAGAATTTAAGCCTTGTATTGTCGGAGTTATAATTTGTTGTTCTACTTTGCCTAACAGCTCCCTGGTTACAACAGGTGTGGGGCAATATGCACCCATACCGCCTGTATTAGGCCCCTTATCACCATCATATATTGCTTTATGGTCCTGAGAAGGCTCGAGTAATATAAATTTATCACCATCAGTTAATACGAATATTGATGCCTCCTCACCATGAAGGAATTCTTCAATCACTACTTTGTTTCCGGCATCACCAAAAGCCTTGTCTTCAATAATAGATTTTAGTGCTGATTCACCTTCTTTAACAGAATTGCAGATTATCACCCCCTTACCCGCTGCAAGCCCATCGGCTTTTACGACAAATGGACCTTGTATTTCATTTATCCATTTAAGTGCTTCATTTAAATCTGTAAATGTTTCATAATCAGCAGTTGGTATAGAGTAGTTCTTCATTAAATTCTTTGAGAAGACTTTACTACCTTCAAGCTCCGAAGCTGCTTTATCCGGCCCGAATATTTTTAATTTATTTTCCTCGAACAGGTCCACTATACCCAAAGTCAAAGGCAGCTCCGGCCCTACTACGGTTAGATCAATACTGTTTTTTATAGCAAAATCCTTTAGGCCTTCTAGGTCACTTGCCTGTATATCCAAGCACTCTGCAACTATCGATATACCTGCATTCCCGGGTGCACAGTAAACTTTATCCACCAGGGGGCTTTTCTTAATCTTCCAGCATAGTGCATGCTCTCTTCCACCGCCTCCAACAACCAGTATTTTCATAAAATTTTCCTAATTTTATTAAATTTATTCAAATTTTTTAAAACTATTTTAATATAGATTTTATTTGATTTTGTTAATTACTATTCTACGGTAACGACCTTTGCAAGATTTCTCGGCTGATCAATATCAGTACCCAGGAGATTAGCTATATGATAAGCAAGAAACTGAAGTGGAATAACTGTAACCAACGGTGATAAAAGCTCACTGCATTCAGGTATTAATACTATCCTGTCATCGCCTCCAAGCTGATTCTTAAAAGTTTCGTCCGAAGTAATGACAATAATTCTTCCCCCGCGGGCTTTTATTTCCTGGAAATTTCCCATAATTTTCTTAAAATAATTGCCGTGTTTTGGTGCAATCAATACAACAGGCATATTTTCATCAATAAGGGCTATAGGGCCATGTTTCATTTCACCTGCAGCATAACCCTCTGCATGAATATACGAAATTTCTTTTAATTTCAAAGAACCCTCAAGTGCTACCGGATAATTAATGCCCCTGCCAAGGTAAATAAAGTTTCTATATGTATGAAATTCTTTTGCAAGATTTAAAATACTTTTATCAAGTTCCAAAGCGACCTGCATCAACTTTGGCAAAGAGATAAGAGATTTTATCAGCTCTTTACTTTGAACCTTATCTATTCTTTTTATCGATATAGACATAAATACTGCAAGCATATAAATGGTAATTATCTGCGTTGTGAATGCTTTTGTTGAGGCAACACCAATTTCAGGACCTGCTTTTGTATATACTGTAAAATCTGCTTCACGTGCTATTTTACTCATTTCAACATTTGTAAGGCCAATAGTTACCGCACCTTGTTTTTTCGCAGCAATTAGTGCCTCAGAGGTATCTGCAGTCTCACCTGACTGGGATATCAATATAACAACTGTATTTTTATCTATTACGTTGTCCCTGTATCTAAACTCAGATGAAAGGTCTACTTCTGTTGAAATTCCGGCAATGGACTCTATTAAATATTTACCAATCAGTGAAGCATGGTAAGAGGTGCCGCATCCTAATATTAATACCTTGGAAATTTTTTTAAGATTCAGCTTCAAAAGTTCTTGAAACTCCATAGTGTAATCAGCTTCGCTAAATCTGCCCCTAATTGTATCGAGAATTGCCCTTGGTTGTTCATGGATCTCTTTTAGCATGTAATGTCTGAATCCGGCCTTTTCAATCATTACCGGGTCCCAGTTAATCAATTTCTTTTCCCTCTTTATTTCTTTTCCTTCGGAATCTATTATTTTTAATGCGTCCGGAGTAATTACAGCAATATCACCATCTTCAAGGAATATAATATTTTTGGAATAAGGAAGAATTGCAGGTACATCAGAGGCTATAAATTTCTCTTCTTCATTTTCTGCAATAACAAGTGGTGAGAATTTTCTTAATGCCACAATCTTGTCAGGTTCATTTTCCGATAATATTGCAACTGCATATGACCCCTCAACATCGGCAAACCCTTTAACTGTTGCTTCTTCAAGAAGAACTCCGTCATGATAATATTCATCGACAAGATGTGCAAGTACTTCAGTATCTGTATCTGAATAAAACTTATGTCCCTTTTTTGAAAGGGCATCTTTTAATTCTTTATAATTTTCGATTATGCCGTTATGAACTATTGATACAGGTCCGGAAGAATGAGGATGTGCATTATTCTCAGTAGGTTTTCCATGTGTTGCCCATCTTGTATGCCCTATACCAGTTGGAGCTGTAAGATTCTGACCCTCAATTTTCAATCTAAGGTTTTCAAGTTTTCCTTCACTCTTAAAAATATTCCTTTCTTCATCAGATACAATGCAGATACCCGAGGAATCATATCCCCTGTATTCAAGAGATTTAAGCCCATTTAACAATACACCAATAGTTTTTTCAGGATTACCTAAATATCCAACTATTCCACACATACTTAGCTCTTCTTTTTCCTTTTATTCCAGCCTTTTATGGTTTTTTGCTGGTTCCTTTCTATAGCAAGTGAATATTCCTCTACATCTTTTGTAATGGTTGAACCTGCTGCCGTTGTTGAACCTTTACCTATAATTATCGGTGCAACCAACATACTATCACTCCCAATAAATACATTGTCCTCTATAACAGTGCGGTGTTTGTGTACACCATCATAATTACATGTGATCGATCCTGCACCAATATTAACACCATTGCCTAGTGTCGCATCACCAATATATGAAAGGTGGGGCACCTTGCTTCCTGTCCCAATATCAGAATTTTTAATCTCAACAAAATTTCCAATTTTTGCATCTTTTCCAATATTGGCCTCTGGCCTTAGATGAGCAAATGGACCTATTGTAACATTCTCA
>JAUXJP010000017.1 GCA_030624695.1 Candidatus Dadabacteria bacterium
CACTGGTCTGGAATTTGGCAAATATCGGATGCATCACAGGTACTTCCATTGCATAGTGTACCGAAATCATTACCGCATCCTGCAGGTGTTGACAATGGACAGCAAAACGAAAATGTAGAACCACAGCTTGAATTGCAATTGTCTTCATCAGAACCGCTACACTCAGGTACCATTATAGGTTCGGTGCACTCATTGGCACTGTCCTGGGCGTATAAATTAAATTGAGTTGATATAATAAAGCTTAATACTAGTAGAAAAATAAAAACTGAATATTTCAATAAATTATAAAAATGATTCATCTCTATTCTCCTAAACGCAATTAATAAAAAACCCTTATATTATTAAACAATAATATAAGCAAGAAAGTTACCAAAACAACTAAATTAACATAACTAAAAACAGATAAATACATAAATTCCTTTATTTTGGCTATTTTTGAACTAATATATTCTTTTGAACGGGTGGTTTTATGAGTGCAGACAATAAAACAGATAATTCTATAGAAGAACAGGTAGCGAGAATTTCAGGAAATTTTGAATCGGACATACTTCGCCTGATTAAGACTCAGAGCATGATAAAGACTTCCAGTGGTATAATCAGTGAAGAAATACAATATCTCGGTTCAAAAACAAAACAGATCCAGGACAAGTTGGATGAGCTTAATCTCAAGACAAGTGAACTCAGTGATTTTCTTCAAGTTTCATTCCAGGACAAGGACCTTTCTTCCACTCATGTAGGCCTATATTTAAATGAATTCATTTCTTCTGTTGCAAAAGAAAATAATGAGATTAATTCTATAAAGCAGGAACTTGCGGACCGATTAAAAAAAGGGTCTGAAAATCTTAATTCCCTCCATAAATTCTATATCGCAGAACTCGAAGCATTCCAGCAGGAAGTGGATTCCGGACTTACTAATATTCGTGAAGAGATTAAAGAAAAAATGGTCGAAGAACTAAACCTGGCGTTAGTTGAAGATATAAATGAAGAAGTTGAGGGAGAGCAGTTAGAGCAAATTGAAAACGAAGAAGAATACTATCAGAAGATGTTTGCCGGCAACAATGCACAAAATGGAGAGCAAGAATCAGAAGATAAATTCTTATACATTGCATTGGGTTTTCTTCTTTTGTGTGCCGTTGGTTTTTTGGGATACTACTTCAAATATATAAGGTCCAATACTCCTGGAGAAATGGTTGTTCTTGAAGAGCTTTATAATCGAGACCCCCAAAAAGAGAATCGAACAGAACAAATTAATGTCAATACTGATAATGCCCCAATACCAGTGGTAGAAAATAAAGGTACAGAAAGTCTAAAATCAGTTTCTCAATCAATGAATGTAAAACCTTCAGAATCCGAAGAATACATGTTGTCTGAAAGCGGTACCTCTAATCCCAGGGTAATTGAGGCGGACTTTAACCACACGGTAGTGGTTAAACGTGCAAACATCAGGAATGGGCCAGGAAAAAATTATAGTATAGTATCAGTCTTAAGTAATGGTTCCCGTGTTGCTTTGCTGGATGAAAATCTTGGTATCTGGACTAAAATCAAGTTGCGGGATGGCAGGGAAGGCTGGGTTGCAAAGAGACTAATTTCAAAGTAGTTAATTATCATGGCTGGAACTCTATATATAGTCTCAACTCCGATAGGAAATCTCCAGGATATCTCTACAAGGGCAATAAAAGTACTTAAAGATGCCGATTTAATTGCCTGTGAGGATTCGCGTCACACAAAAAAATTATTAAGTCATTTTGGCATTAAAACCACTCTCTCCAGTTATCATGAACACAATGAACTTAGCAAGTCAAAAAAACTTATAGAAGAATTAGTTGGGGGCAAAAATATCGCCCTAGTTACAGATGCCGGAACGCCATGTGTTTCAGATCCGGGTTACAGAGTTGTAAATCTTGCGGTTAAAAATTTCATTAAGGTTGTCCCTATACCCGGGCCAAGTTCAGTGTTCGCAGCATTAGCAGCAAGCGGACTGCCAAGTGATAAATTCCTGTTCCTTGGTTTCCTGCCAAAGACAAAAAAACAGATCGAAAAAATCTGTGATAATTATGAATATGAACCTTATACCTTAATCTTTTTTGAATCACCAAAAAGAATTAAAAAGTCACTTGTTTACCTTCAAGATAAATTTGGAAAAAGGGAAGCTGTAATATGCAGGGAACTTACAAAACTGCATGAAGAAATTGTACACGGAACTCTTTATGAACTTTCCAGGGATTTCTCGGACAGGGATAATATAAAGGGTGAGATAACCCTTGTTATAAAGGGATACCAGGAAGATAAATCTCAAAGCTCAGGCGAAATCGAAGTAATAATTTCTAACAGACTGAAAACACTCAATAATCTTGGATTGTCATTAAAAGATTCTGTTAAAGTAGTTTGTGAAGATTATGACATCTCCAAAAGAACAGTTTACGATAAAGCATTAAGAATATGGGATAAGTAATTGATAATATTGTTATTATTCTTTACTTAATTTGTCTGCTTTTACTTCCACATTTATTTCAACAGATTTATCAATCTTAATTTTCTTCTCTGCTGCTTCTCCCTGAACTTTTACCTTACAGGATTCGCAAATGGTCTCTGTTGAAGGTTTTGCGCACATCATACATTTTTTTACTTTTTCCGGCATTATTACCTCCTGCAAAAGTATATATATTGATAATAATACCCCCGGGAAAAGTAATCAAGAAAATATTATAAATCAGGTGTTTTCAGGTTCCAGTTGTTAACTTTTTCATAAGCGTGGGCAACCCTCAAAATACTGTCCTCATCAAACGATTTACCAAGTATCTGGAGTCCTATTGGAAGATTGTCCGAACTGAATCCACAAGGGGTTGAAAGACCCGGGATGCCTGCAATATTACATGGTATGGTCAGGACATCGGAAAGGTACATCTTTATAGGGTCGTCAGTTTTTTCATTAATATCGAAGGCCGTCTCAGGTGTTGTTGGAGCAACAATAACGTCTACTGTCTCCCAGGCCTTCTTAAAATCCTCTCTGATAAGTGTCCTTACCTTTTGGGATTTCAGGTAGTAGGCATCATAATATCCGGATGATAGCGCGTATGTCCCGAGCATAATCCTTCTCTTTACTTCTTCTCCAAAACCTTCTGATCTGCTCCTGAAAAAGAGATCACGTAAACTATCTGCATCCGGGGTCCTGTATCCATATCTTACGCCGTCATACCTTGCCAGGTTTGAACTGGCCTCACACGGTGCAATAATATAGTAAGTTGAGATTGCATATTTTGTATGCGGTAAAGAAATCTCAATAATTTCTGCACCAAGTGATTTAATGTCTTGAATTGCTTTGAGTACGGATCTCTCAACATCATTGTCCATCCCATCCACAAAATATTCCTTTGGAATACCTATCTTCATTCCCTTTATATCACCATTAAGGTTCTTCGTGAAGTCTGGTACAGGAACATCAACCGAAGTGGAGTCCAGTTCATCCCTTCCCGAGATGATGTTTAAAATGATTGCAGCGTCTTCGACTGATCTGGTAAGTGGCCCCGCCTGGTCAAGAGATGAGGCAAATGCTATCATTCCATACCTGCTTACACGTCCATATGTTGGCTTTAATCCTGTAACACCACAAAGTGCTGCAGGCTGGCGGATAGAACCACCGGTGTCAGTGCCAAGGGATGCAGTGCAGAGCCCTGCGGCCGTTGCAGATGCCGAACCTCCGCTTGATCCTCCGGGTACTTTCCCGGTATTCCAGGGATTTCTTACCGGGCCAAAGAAAGAGGTTTCATTTGAAGAGCCCATGGCAAACTCATCCATATTGTTTTTGCCAAGAATTACAGCTCCTGATTTTTTTATTCTTGTTGTAACGGTAGCATCATAAGGAGATATGAAATTTTCGAGCATTTTTGACCCGCATGTTGCGGCTACATCCTTCATTACAAAAATGTCTTTTAATCCGATTGGTACTCCATGGAGTGGGCCGAGGTAATTGCCTTTCATTATTTCATTCTCAGCGGATTCTGCAGTTTTTAAAGCCTGGTCCGAGAGAACGGTAATATATGTATTCAGGTCCTTATCAACTGTTTCTATCCTTTCGAGGAAGGCTTTTGTTAATTCAACAGGTGAAATCTTTTTATCTTTAATAAGTGCAGCAGTTTCTTTGATTGTAATATTCTTAATATTCATGTGTTAACCGGGAAGTTAGTCTTCGATTACTTTTGGAACAACAAAAAAATCTTCATCTTTTTCAGGTGCATTTTGAAGGGCCTCATCAGAGGTTATCAGCTGAATAACCTTATCTTCACGCAGTGGTGTTGTTAGTTCCACGCCGTGGGATGTAGGCTCAATACCATCGGTATCCAGTTCGTTAAGGTCCTCAATGTACTCTAATATTCTTCCAAGCTGCTCGGTAAACTTATCAAGGTGTGAATCCTGGAATTCAAGCCTCGCAAGTTCCGCTGTATTAAGGATTTCCTGCTTTGAAATTTTCATAATAACTCCCTGAAAATGGATAATAACTTCTAACTAATCTTAAGCTTTTATCAAATCTTTTAGCTGCATAAAGACTCTGCAAAATCGACAATCTTTTCTTCAAGTACGGTGTTGCTGAAATGGTTTATTTCCTGCACACATGTAGGGCTTGTAGTATTTACTTCTGTAAGGAATCCTCCTACTACATCAATCCCCACAAAACTAAGCTTGTCTTCAAGAAGTCTTGGCTTAACTGCACTGCAGATATCCAGATCTCTTTGTGTAAGCTGGGTAACCTCCGGGTGCCCACCGGAATGGAAATTGCTCCTGAATTCACCTTTGGCTGCGACCCTGAGTATTGCACCAATCGGCTCGCCGTTTAACATAATTATTCTTTTATCTCCCTTGCTGACATCCTTTATAAATTGCTGAGCCATAACAAAAGTTGACCCAAAGTTAGTTATTGATTCGAGAATAGGGCCTTTGTTGAAATCATCTGATTTAACATAGAATATTCCTTCACCACCATAACCGTCGAGAGGTTTTACTACCATTTCTCCACCGGTTTCATCCAAAAAATCATTAAGTTTGGCAATATCCTTGGTAACAACAGTAGGAGGGGTGAAATCACTAAAATGAAGGCTGTAAATCTTTTCATTTGATTCCCTGATACCTTTTGGATGATTGATTACATGAGTGGATGATTCATCAACCAGGCTTAGAATATAGGTGGAATATATATAGTCCATATTAAACGGGGGGTCCTTTCTCATCCAGATAACATCAAAATCATCAAGCATTTGGACTGATTTTTTTCCAGCTGTGAAGTAGTTATCAGCACGTTTTAATTTTACATTGGTTGATTCTGTGTGGCCCATACCATCTTGTATAAAAAGGTTTTTTAGTTCGCAGTAGGATACTTCGTGGCCTCTTTTCTGGGCCTCAAGCATTATTACAAATGTTGTATCTTTTTTAATGTTTATGGATTCAATCGGATCCATAACAAATAGCATTTTTAGCATTGACTAAATTTAATCGAAACACGTGTATTGTTCAAGAAATTACGTCTCAAAGAACTTCACCAATTCCTGCAAAACCTGTTTAGGGTTTTCTTCCGGAATAAAGTGCCCGCTATCCAGATCCTTCCCGCTAACATTGGATGCCCTTTCTTTCCATGTAGATAGAACGTCGTATTTCCTGTGGACAAAACCTTCATTGCCCCAAAGCACAAGAAGGGGGCATTCTATTTTTTTGTTCATGTCTTCTTCATCGTGAATAAGGTCAATAGAAGAAGCTGCCCTGTAGTCTTCACAGGAGCTGTGTATACATTTGGGGTCACTAAAATGTTTGATATATTCCTTTACTGTTTCGGTATCAAAATTTTTATTCTTTCCGCTCCATCTCTTCAGTATTTCTGTAAGGTAGTATTCAGGGTCATTGCCGATAAGTTTTTCCGGAAGGCCGTCAGGCTGAATAAGAAAAAACCAGTGATAGTAGCCTGTAGCAAACTCCTTATCTGCTGTTGTAAACATATGGTGCGTGGGAGCAATATCCATGACACATGCTTTAGTAACCATTTCAGGATAATCAAGGCACATCCTGTGAAGTACTCTTCCTCCCCTGTCATGGCCGGCAGCAATAAAACTATCGTAGCCAAAGTGCTTCATAACAGCTGCCATATCAGCTGCCATAGTTCTTTTAGAATAGTTTGAATGGTCAGGGAGTCCCCCAGGCTTGGAACTTTTACCGTATCCCCTGAGATCAGGGCAAACTATATAATATTTATCTGATAGAACGGGAACTAACTTGTGCCACATTAAGTTTGTCTGCGGGTATCCATGAAGGAGCAGTAGCGGCTGACCTTTACCCCCGTGGGCAACATTTATATTTATGCCGTTTGATTTAATTATTTCTTCCTTTAGATTTTTCATCAGCATTAAATAAGGTAATTAATCCCTGTTTTATGTAAATCAAATATTTTAAAAAATCCCATATTAGGTAAATATAATTATGGCTGAAAGATTTTCATGGGTATTGGAAAATAAACTGTCTGGCATGGAGAG
Source organism: Candidatus Dadabacteria bacterium (assembly GCA_030624695.1). GTDB lineage: Bacteria > Desulfobacterota_D > UBA1144 > Nemesobacterales > JAJCZQ01 > JAJCZQ01. The sequence continues at coordinate 6,513 of JAUXJP010000017.1, forward strand.
GCCGGGACTTTTTCAGAATATTCAAAAAGACCTCATTTTTTTAAAAGACCGGGGAATAAGTGTAATTGTTAATCTTGAGGAATATTCCTGGGACTATCCTTCATTTGAAGTACTTAACCTTCCTGTTGGTGATTTTCAGCCGCCTAAACCCGAAGATTTTGAAAACTATATAGAATTTATTTCACCAAAAATAGCCGAAGGTAAAAAGGTCCTTGTCCATTGCCATGCAGGAATGGGAAGAACTAATTTAATGATAGCGGCGTATATTGTAAATAAAGAAATGATAAAACCGGATTTGGCTCTTGAAAGAGTTAAAAATGCCAGGCCTGCTCACTGGGTTACCGAAGATCAGGAGAAGTCCCTGTGGGATTATTTTTATACTCTTGATATAAAAAAATAATTTAAAATATTTTATACTAATTTATATTCGGATCATTTACATTTTATTATCATGGCAACTTATACTGCAGAATTTCTGGACCAGTTAAATTCAGGCAAGGGTGAGACCCTATACGGTGACACACCTCTTACAATTTTGAAGGCATTTCTGGAATCGTTATATCGGGGGTTACCCGGGATCTCCCACAGCAGGGCTAATCGATGCTGTTGCGGATGCTTATGAACCTGTCCTCATAGAAAAAGCTGAAGATATGTACAGTAAAAGCTTAAAAATTAGTTCTTAAAACCTTCCATCATCTCTACGAAATCGTTAAACAGATATGATGAATCATGTGGGCCGGGTGAGGATTCAGGATGATACTGCACTGAAAATATCGGGTGCTCACGGTGGCGCAGGCCCTCAACAGTCTGGTCATTGAGGTTAATATGAGTTATTTCAATATTTTCATCAAGAGAATCGGGATCAACTGCAAAGCTGTGATTTTGTGAAGTAATCTCCACTTTCCCGGTCTGAATATTCTTTACCGGCTGATTGCCTCCCCTGTGGCCAAATTTTAGTTTGTAAGTGCGGCCGCCAAGGGCAATACTGATAATCTGGTGTCCAAGGCATATTCCGAAGATAGGTTTCTTCCCCAGTAGTTCCTTTACGTTCTGAATGGCGTAGCCGACACCTTCGGGGTCTCCCGGGCCGTTAGAAAGAAAAATACCGTCAGGATTAAATTTAAGTACTTCTTTTGGAGATGTATTCGACGGTACTACTGTAAGGTTACATCCAAGATCGGTAAGTCTTCTTAAAATATTAGTCTTAATACCAAAATCGTAAGCTACTACATTGTATTTCTTTTTTGGTGTATATGTATCATTTGCCGGTATCCATTGCTCTGTCCCTTTATCCCAGTTGTAGGGTTTTTTACATGAGACTTCTGTTACAAGGTCTTTCCCGATAATGCCGGGGGAATTTTTTATTTTTGAAAGAAGACTTTCTTTATCATTGTCTTTTGTCGATATAATGCATTTCTGTGCGCCGCTGGTCCTTATCTGTTTTGTTAAAAAACGTGTGTCAATTCCGTGAATACCGACAATTTGATTGGCTTTCAAAAAATCATCAAGGGACTGTTCTGACCTCCAGTTACTTGGGAAGGGCCAGTACTCTTTAACTGCCAAACCTTTTGCAAATGGCTTTCTTGATTCCAGGTCTTCCGGGTTGATACCATAATTCCCTATTTCAGGATATGTCATAACGATTATCTGACCGTTATAGGAAGGGTCGGTTATAATTTCCTGGTAACCTGTAATGGATGTATTAAAAACAACTTCTCCGAATGCTTCTCCCTCTGAACCAAAACTTAAACCCTCAAATACAGTCCCATTTTCTATTGCTAATACGGCTTTTTTCATGTTAGGGGTTGAAAATACATTGGCAATTAAATAGTGTCAAATTTTTTCTATGATATTTTAGAGTTTAGGTTAAAATTTATTTAATCTGAAATATGAATTAAAGGATTAAAATGGACTCACAAACGGACATCAATGCAGTAAATTCTACTCAATACAGAATCCTGATAGTTGATGATGATGAAACTATAAGAAGCTTTTTTTATCAGGCACTTACCAATATTGGTTATATCTGTGAAACAGCTGAAAATGGAAAGATTGCAGTAGAAATAGTTAAATCTCAAGATAATTTCGATGCAGTACTTCTTGATGTTCAAATGCCTGTACTCAACGGTATTGAAACCCTTAAGCAGATCATACAGTATGACCCGGACCTTTCAATAATAATGGTATCTGCTTCTACTGAAATTGAGCATGTAAAGGGTGCCCTTAAAGAAGGTGCCTATGACTATATTTTTAAACCTTTTAACGTTGTAGAAGTGGAAGCAGTAATTCAAAGATCAATTGAACGAACGAAACTGATCAAGCAAAACAGGGACTACCAGCTTAACCTGGAAAACAAGGTAAAAAAGCAGACTATGGAGCTTGTTAAACTTTACTCAGGAACCCTGGAAGCCATGGTACTTGCACTTGACCTGAGAGAAAAAGAGACAGGATATCATTCTTACCGTGTTACGGAATATGCCCTTACACTTGCCAAAAAACTAGAGCTGTCGGATCACGATTTATCGGTAATTGCCAAAGGTGCTTTGCTTCATGATATTGGCAAGATTGGTGTACCCGACAACATATTACTAAAGCCGGGGGAACTCACGGACGAAGAATGGGAAATAATGAAAACACATCCAATGCTTGGATATGAACTACTTCGCAATATTGATTTCCTTGAAGAATCAGCACAGATTGTGCTCCATCATCATGAACGCTTCGATGGAAAAGGTTATCCGGTGGGTCTTGTAGGAAACCAGATACCACTTGGCGCAAGATTATTTTCCATTGTTGATACACTTGATGCATTAACGAGTAAAAGAGTGTATAAAGAAGCTATTTCATTTGAAGAGTCTATTGAAAGGATTTCCGAAGCGTCAGAGAATCATTTTGATCCATTGTTTGTTGAGGCATTTATGGATATAGATCTCGATACCTATAAAGATATTAGAAACAGAGTCGAAAGTACCGGGTCTGATTACCTTAGAAGCCTTCTCTATGAACTAAGTAATTATTAATTCAGGATTAAATAAGTTTTTTTATCGTATCATTAACAAGCTTGGGATTAGCTTTTCCTTTTGTTGCTTTCATCACCTGTCCTACGAAAAAACCCATTAGTTTCTCATCACCGGCCTTAAGCCTATTAACTTCGTCGGGGTTTGCATCAATAATTTCTTTCACAAGTTCTTCAATCTCAGAACTGTCAGAAATCTGTTCTATACCCTTACGGCTGATTATATCCTTTGCAGTTGAACGTGTTGAAATCATTTCGGGGAATATTTCTTTGGCAATTTTACGGTTAATAATACCTTCATCTGCAAGTAGAAGTAGCTCTGACAACATTGCAGGTTTGACAGGAAATTCCTTTATATCTTCATCGCTGTTTAGTTCCCTCAGGAGTTCCGTTGTAATCCAGTTGCTTAGTTGTTTCGGTTTGCTGTAGGTTTTAAGGCATTGCTCAAAATAGTCAGACAGGTCCCTGCTTGATGTAAGTAGTGCAGTTTCATCACCGGTAAGGCCATAGTCAGCAATAAATCTCTCATACTTTGCATCAGGAAGTTCGGGAAGGGATTCTTCAAGTTCTTTAACCCATTCCTTATCAAGTAGCACGGGCAGCAGGTCCGGGTCAGGGAAATACCTGTAGTCATGTGCTTCTTCCTTTGATCTCATTGAAAATGTAATTCCTTTCTTGGAATCAAAAAGCCTTGTTTCCTGTAAGACAGTTTCACCACTTTCAAGTACAGCAGTCTGCCTTGATATTTCATACTCTATCGCTTTCTGAATAAACCTGAAGGAGTTCAGGTTTTTAATTTCAGCCTTGGTCCCAAGTTCTTCAGTACCCACGGGCCTGATGGAAATATTTGCATCGCACCTCAGGCTTCCTTC
>JAUXJP010000182.1 GCA_030624695.1 Candidatus Dadabacteria bacterium
ATTTCCAACAGCTAATCTTGATACCCAGTGGGAGCTATTACCAAAACCGGGTGTTTACGCAACTATATCTTGGCTGAGAGGGTCACAGTATAAGAGTATAACAAATATAGGGTTCAGGCCGACATTTGGTAAGAATAAACTTTTAATTGAAACTCACTTATTTGATTTCTCCGATTCGGTCTATGGCGAGGAAATTAGAGTCGAATTTTATCAAAGATTAAGAAACGAAAAGAAATTTGAAAGTGTTGAAAATCTAATATCACAAATAAAACTAGATATAGAGGAAGTAAAAAATATTTTAACAATTACAGAATAAAGAACTTATTTTTATACAGGAATTAATAATGGAAGTTAAATCAACTACGAGTTTATACGGAATCTTTGGGCATCCAGTGGATCATAGTTTATCACCTGTAATGCATAATAATGGGTTTAGTGAACTTGACCTTGACTGTGTGTACGTGGCATTTGATATTTTACCGACAAATATGGGGGAAGCCGTGAGCGCTGTCAGGGCATTGGGCATATCAGGTATAAATGTCACAATCCCTCATAAGCAGAGGATAATGGCGTATCTCGATGAAATATCTTCAGATGCAATGCTGGTAGGTGCGGTAAATACCGTCAGCAATGTGGAAGGAAGATTAATTGGATTTAATACCGATGTTGGTGGACTTCTCAGGGCTTTAAAATCTGACCTCGATTTTACTCCCGAGGGGACAAAGGTGTTTCTTATAGGGGCCGGTGGAGCATCCCGCGCAGTAATTGTGGGATTAGGCAGGAACTATGTTTCTGAAGTTGTTATTGCAAACCGTACTCTTTCAAAAGCCGAAGACCTCGCAAAAGAATTTGGCGACCATTTCCCAAAGATTGAATTTAAGGCAGTAATGCTAAGTGATGAAGAGAAAATAAAACAAAGTATTGTTGGAAGTGATATTGTTATCAATTCTTCATCAGCAGGTATGAAAAGAGAAAATCCTCTTGATTTACCGCTTTACCTTTTACCTAAACATGCAGGGATTTACGACCTGGTATATGACCCAACTGACACACCTCTTGTAAAAGATGCCAAGAAGCTTGGACTCAAGGCTCATTCCGGACACAGCATGCTCCTTTACCAGGGAGTTGAGTCTTTTGAAATCTGGACCGGGCTCACTGCCCCGGTTGAGACAATGAAGAAAGCACTGGACCTTTACAAGTTAATTAATCATTAACTTTCAATTCCCAATCATTTATTTACAATTATCCTTATTAAACCATACCAGGGGTGGCAAATATGAAAGTTGTAAGTCCGGCAGGAGATTTTGAAATTACCGTAAATGAATCCTCGGTGGAAGATGACAGGATTGTGATAAAAGGCCAGATGGGTGTATGGGACTCTAAAATATATATGAGCCCATCAGATGTACTTCAGTTTGGAAAGATTTTCTTAAACCCGAGTGTAATTCTTTACCTGCTAAAAGCCCCATTTAAATCGCTTATGGGATCTAAATAACCAGGTAACCAAAGTTAGTTAATGATTGTTCTACGTAATTAATCCACTCAGTAAGCAAATAAAATACTTCTGTGTATTCAGTTTCCGCTGCTCCCCTGTTTTTTGGGGTTCCCCTGTAAACCGGGTACCCGGGATCAATGTTGTAACCTATGCTTTCAAGTGTGCCAATATTCATATCCACGACCATTTCGTTATAAATTTCGCCGATATATTCACCTGAAATTTTATAAATATGTGTTTCCCTTACCTGTCCTATGGGTTGTCCGGAAAGTGAGTGAATAAAATCACCCTCTATAAAACCTACTCCGTTTCCATGACTGTCATAAATAAAACCAGACATAATCATTCCCCCGAATGAAATACTAATATAATTTTACATAAAAATTTTTCTTAAATAATAAAATTTAATCAGTGTATAAAACTTCAAGGCTTAAACCCCCTACAGCAGAAATACATTTTAAAAATGCCGACGGGCCTATTTCTGCTCTTTGATCTATCCATTTTTTGTGTGGAAATTCATGATGGTCACCAATAAATAAAAACCCACGGTTAGGCATAGTCCCATCGACCCAACCTCTAACCTCAGGGCCTACTTCTATTTGTCCAGCACCTGTCGACGTATTTTCGTCCCAGCCCGTAATAATTTCCTCGGATGTAACAAGGTCGAACTGTGACCAGGGTGCAGAGGGTGTGAAAAGCCTCGTTGCACACTTTCCTTTTTCATTCCATCTAAGCTTGGCTCCAACTACACTTTTTCCCGATAGCTGGCCCAGGTCAAATGAAACACCGCCCCTGTACACGCAATCAACATAATGCCAGCAGTTGCAGGGTTCAGTTCCGTTGTCGTAGTTGTGACGGTGTCCTACCTGAAGTTTTGTATCGGTATCTACTTCCTGAGGACATGCAAGGCCATGATCTTGAAAGCATGTAGCCGGAAAGCAGGAATAGACAGCTGCGTCATTTTCACTAAAATCTCTGCTTTGGAATTGGTCTGGCTGAAGAGTTATGGTTTTTACATCTTTGCAGCCTGAACCATTCTTATCATCCCCGTCACAACTGATCCAGACTGTAAAAAGTGAAAAAAATATCAATAAATGAAGTTTTTTCATTATTGCCTCCCCCTAAACAATTATATTTCCAATATAACATAGAAATAATTGCAGATTCAACAGTTTTATTAATTTGTATTAATAATTTTTATTTTTCACCAAACGGGTCTTCTAAATCAGGGTGCCAGAGTTTGAAGTGGTTTTTATGTGATTCGGTATATGCTCCGGGCGGATAGTACTTGTCGTAAAAATCAAGGTCAAGGTGGTGTGCCTGGACCATAAAACGAAGGAACATCGGGTCGGAAAAAGCAGGGAACCTTCCATAGGTATCGTATACGTAGTTGCAGATATCTTTTACAATCTGTACCTCTTCCTTTGAAGGCCTTTCTATTTCTGCTATTACTGCTTCGGGGTTTTTATAAGGCATAGGGTGTGAAGACCAGTTACTCCATTTCATATCATTAAAGGCTTCTACAGCTTCTCCCATATCTTTGTAATAAGGCGGACAGAATGAATGGAAGAGATCGTCCCTGCCGACAGCCACGGGGTTTGGATTCCCTATATCACCTTTGGTCTCAGGGGTAATAAACCTGAATCCAAGGCCCTTGTTAAACGGCGTGCCTCCAAGCATAAACATGCTTGCAAACCCGCTAAACAGCCAGCCACCGAGTCCAAGTGTCTGTAGGGTAAGTGCCATGTTTTGGCCCATAAATGCCTGTTCTGCAATGTAGCCATTTGCGAACCGTAGTTCGGCTTCCACGAGTGGCATTCTTTTGCCTTCGTCAATAAA
>JAUXJP010000034.1 GCA_030624695.1 Candidatus Dadabacteria bacterium
ATTTGTGTATCGCAGTTTATGCATCCTAACCATAGGAACAAGATTAAACCAATTATTGAAATTATGGCAGCACTGCCGAGCGTTGTGCTTGGATTTCTTGCCGCCCTTTGGATGGCTCCTGTAATTGAAAAGATTTTACCTGCAGTAATTGGAATGTTTATATTAATTCCCCTATTTACGATAATTTCTGTTTTTGCCTGGCAAAGAGTCCCAAATAACATAAAAGGCAAAATCAGAGTCGGGACCGAACTTTACTTTCTGATCCCCGTAATAGTTGCCGGAGTACTTATTGCACTTGGATTAAATACGACTATAGAGGCTGTATTTTTTGGGGGAGATTACAAGGAATGGTTCTATACAGTGCTTGGCCTTCAGTACGACCAGCGGAATGCCCTTATTGTCGGGTTTGTAATGGGTTTTGCTGTAATACCAATAATTTTTACTATCTCTGAAGACGCACTATCGAGTGTTCCGAATAATCTTATATCAGGTTCTCTTGCACTTGGGGCAAGCAGGTGGCAGACGGCAATAAATATTGTACTTCCTTCGGCCAGCCCCGGCATATTTTCTGCTGTTATGTTAGGACTTGGAAGGGCGATCGGGGAAACCATGATAGTACTTATGGCAACAGGAAACACACCTATTATGGATTGGAGCTTTTTTAACGGATTCAGGGCATTATCAGCAAATATTGCTGTTGAACTTCCTGAAGCACCCCACGGCGGGACACTTTACAGGATACTTTTTTTAGCAGCACTAATTCTTTTCTTTTTTACATTTTTATTAAATACGCTTGCAGAAATAATAAGACAAAGGTTAAGGAAAAAGTACGGGCAGTTGTAGCCTGGGAAAAAATTTCATGAAAGGTTTATTTAAAAATGGAGACGCATATATCTGGCTAACAGGTGTTTCACTTATGTTCAGCTTACTGATGATTGCAGGACTGCTGTTTTTAATTGCCACTAAAGCCCTTGGATTTTTCTGGCCCGCAGATGTTGTCGAAATTAAATTAAATAACAACCATGTATACCTTGGGCAGCTTGCTGGAACTGAAGCCATCCCGCAGATGGGCAAAAAGAATATAGAAGAATACAGAACAAGAGTTAAAGTTGGTAACCGTGACTTATACGGCCTTGATTATACATGGGTGGATGATGATAACATTGTCAGCAGAACATATCCAAAAAATGCCATAGTAATTGAAAGAAGGGAATGGGGTAATTTTTATGGCTTTCTAAAAGAACTGAATGTAAACGGCAATATTATTCCCGGCGACAGCAAAAAAGCTTTTTCTGAGTTTCAGAATCTAATTTCTAATGCCAATAAAATAAACGGCAAGATCCATTATATCGAAAAGAGTGAGATTGGGGATATCAACTACAAAATTGAAAACCTACGACTTAAATTAAAGGGCCTTCAAAATTCGGACAACACCAATCAATCAAAAGTCCGGGAAATAGAGGATCGAATCAAGCGGGAAAATGCAAAGTACGTGGAAAAAGAGGCAATACTTGCATCATTATATAAAGAGCTTAATAAAAACAAGGTTGTTATGAATTCGGTTGAAGGAAGAGAAAAAACAATGCCTATGGGTACTCTTGTAAGGGCATTCGAACCAAACTCAATGGGATTTTTTGCCAAACTTGGGCACTATTTTGCAAAGTTGTGGGAGTTTGTGTCTGCTAATCCAAGAGAGGCAAATACAGAAGGGGGTGTTTTCCCGGCAATATTTGGTACCGTATTTATGGTACTAATTATGAGTATTGTAGTTATGCCTTTTGGTATTCTTGCCGCACTATACCTCAGGGAATATTCCAAGCAGGGCTTTTTTGTGAGATTGGTAAGGATATGTGTAAACAACTTAGCGGGTGTACCATCAATTGTATTTGGAGTTTTTGGTGTCGGTTTCTTTTTGTACGGTATAGGTGGTTTAATAGATAATGTTTTTTATAGTGATGCACTGCCAAGCCCGACATTTGGTACAGGTGGTATACTCTGGGCCTCACTTACACTTGCCCTTCTTACAGTGCCGGTTGTAATTGTAGCGACAGAAGAAGGACTTGCAGCTGTACCCAAAAATATCAAGGATGGATCACTTGCCCTTGGTGCTACAAAGTTTGAGACTGTGTGGAAGGTAATTCTTCCAAGCGCCCTGCCTGCAATATTAACAGGGCTAATTTTAGCAATAGCCAGGGCAACAGGTGAAGTTGCACCGCTTATGATAACAGGAGTTGTAAAACTTGCCCCGGACCTCCCTATAGACGGGAATTTTCCTTTTGTTCATCTCGAGAGAAAATTTATGCACCTGGGTTTTCATATTTATGATGTTGGTTTCCAGTCTCCAAATGTAGAGGCGGCAATACCTATGGTTTATACAACAGCACTTTTACTTATATTAATAGTGGTGGTTTTGAATTTAACGGCAATTTTAGTAAGGAACAAACTAAAGAAGAAATACGTATCATCGGTGGTTTGATTATATTAGTTGAATTTTGACAGGAGGTTTGTTAAAGTGGCAACGGAAAAGGTTAGGCATGAAAAATGAGTGAAACAGAGCAGATGGTAAAAGCGGAAACTGCACACAAACAGGACAATTCTGCTATAAATCCCAATATAGCAGACCCGGTGGTAGAAGTAGAAAACCTAAACCTGAAATACGGTGATAAGCCGGCGCTACATAACATTTACCTGGAAATACCAAAAAATCAGGCTACTGCATTTATCGGGCCTTCAGGATGTGGAAAATCAACACTCTTAAGATGTTTTAACAGGCTGAATGACCTGATAGATTCATGTACCGTAACCGGTGAAATAAGAATTAACGGAAATGATATCTACGAAAGTACAGTTGATATTACCGACCTTAGAAAAAGAGTTGGTATGGTGTTTCAGAAATCCAATCCTTTTCCTAAATCCATTTATGAAAATGTTGCATATGGGGCAAGGATAGCGGGGATAAGCAATAAGTCTCAGCTTGATGAAATAGTAGAAAGAAGTATAAACAGTGCAGCACTATGGGATGAGGTAAAAGACAGGCTTGATGAAAGTGCGCTGGGGATGTCAGGGGGGCAGCAGCAAAGACTTTGTATTGCGAGGGCAATAGCTGTTGAACCGGAGATACTTTTAATGGACGAGCCATGTTCTGCTCTTGACCCTATTGCTACAGGAAAAATTGAGGACCTGATTACACAGCTAAAAGAAAATTATACGATGGTGATTGTCACACACAATATGCAGCAGGCTTCAAGGGTGTCTGACTATACGGCCTTTATGTATCTTGGAGAGATTATTGAGTACGCCCGGACAGAAAAAATATTCCTAAACCCTGCAAAGAAACAGACCGAGGACTACGTATCGGGAAAGTTTGGTTAACAAAAATGGCTAAAAAAAAAGTATTATTTCTATGTACCCATAATTCCTCAAGGTCGCAGATGGCAGAAGGTATTATGAATAAGTTCCTGGGTGACAGGTATCAGGCCTTTAGTGCGGGTACACAGGCCACGGAAGTCAACAGTTTTGCAGAAGAGGCAATGAAAGAGATTGGTGTAGACATTAGCAGCCATTATTCGAAGCACCTGAACGAAATTAAGAGTATGGATTTCGACCATGTTGTTACAGTATGTGACAGTGCTAATGAAAACTGCCCCGTTTATTTAACCGGGGGCAATCATATACATAAAAGCTTTAATGACCCAACAGCATTTATTGGAAATGATAAAGAAAAGTTAAATTATTTCAAAGACACAGGAAACCAAATAAAAGAATGGATTTTTAAAAGTTTTGATTAAATACTCAGAGGCTAAAAATGATCAAGTTTGAAGAAGAAATGATTGATTTAAAAAAGAGAATTTCCGAAATGGCTTCGTTGGTTGAAGAGATGATTGGAAAAAGTATTAAAGGCCTTAAGGACAGGAACATGATTATTGCAAAGGATGTGATAAACAGTGATGACGAAGTAAATAATATGGAAGTTGAAATTGACAATCTTTGCATAAAGATTCTTGCCCTTTATCACCCGGAAGCTGAAGACCTAAGGGTTGTTACAATGATAATGAAAATTAATAATGACCTTGAACGTATAGGGGACCATGCGGTTAATATAGCAAAGATGTCCATTCCACTTTCAGAACAGCCCCCAATTAAGCCCCTGATCGATATTCCAAGAATGGCGGATAAAGCCATAGAGATGCTTAAGGAATCATTGGACAGTTTTATGAAGCTGGATTCGAAAATGGCAATACAGGTTTGTATTAAGGATGATGAAGTAGATGCCCTTGAACCTCAAATTGTGAGAGAATTAATTACATATGTTATGTCCGATTCCCAATTAATGGACAGGGCCCTTAGGTTGATATTTATAGCCCGTCATCTAGAAAGAGTAGCTGACCTTGCAACCAATATTGCAGAGGACGCATTTTATATTGCAACCGGGGAAGTCTTAAAGCACCACCATCTGAAATAATTAATTTGCCTGTTATTTATCAGTTAGTGGGAGTTCTATGGTAAATTCACTGCCTTTCCCTTCTTCACTTACAAGGCCGATAGTGCCGCCGTGTATTAATACAATGTGTTTTACAATGCTTAGGCCAAGCCCTGTGCCGCCAATTTCCCGTGACCTGTTTTTATCTACCCTGTAAAATCTTTCGAATATGCGGTCCTGGTGGTCTTTTGGTATGCCAATCCCAGTGTCTGAAATTTTGATTACAACATTATTTTCATTTACAAAAGATTTAATACTGACCTTCCCGCCGCCTTTGTTGTATTTTACTGCGTTATCAATAAGATTGGTAAACATCTGTTCAAGAAAAAACTTTATTCCTTTAATTTGGGGCAGGTTTTCTTCCAGCTCTACAGATTCTTCAATCTGTTTCTCGTTAACTTTTCTTTTTAACGAGGATAGGGTTTGCTTAATTATTTCATTGATATTTATAGATTCAAAATCCTCATTAGAACTTTCTGCAAATAAAGTGTCTTTGCCTTCAAGTTCAGATAATATCAGAAGATCGGAAACAATACTTATAAGCCTGTCGGTGTTCCGGGTAATAATTTTTTGAAACTGTTTTCTCTCCTCTGTATTTTCATATTCATCATCTTCAAGTGTTTCGGAATATCCTTTTATTGAAGTGAGTGGGGTCCTTAGTTCATGTGATACGTTGGCAATAAAATCAGCTTTTATTTTTTCCAGTTTTTTGAATTCGGTAATGTCAAAAATTACTGCAATAATTTCCTCGGATGGTTTGTCGAGAGAAATTGTGTTGGCAAAGTAGAATTTTTCCTCGGGATAAACCACATTGATTTCTTTCTTTATTTCATTTTTAGATTCAAGGGACTGTGATATCAGTTCATGGAGCTGTTTATTTCTTATCATCTCCCAGTACGGCTTGTTTAAATACCCTTCATCCAGCTGGAACATTTTTTGCGCGGAATTATTTATTAATGTAATTAACCCATTCCTGGAAACCACAATAACCCCTTCACTCATTGCATCGAGAATGGCCTCAAGTTCGATCTTTTCTTTTTCCAGGGATGAAAATACATCATTGAGATTAGAGGAAAGGTCCTGGAACGTTGATGAAATACGGGGATTCAAATAATCAAGGGAACTGTCAAATACGTTTTTTTGAAAATTGCCTTTTGATATAAGGTTAGAGTAGTTAATTATCCTTTCGAGAATGTTCTGAAAATTTTTTTCTATCTGATAACATATAAGGAAGGAAAAGAAAAAAAGGATGATTCCGAAAATTAAAATCGTGTTTCTTAATTCAGGTATGGAAAAAAAGGATAGAGATACAAGTATTAAGCTGATAAGTACTAATATATAAAGAAAGTTTTTTCTGAATAGTTTCAATTGACTATAATTCTAACTTGTATCCTATGCTTCTGACTGTTTTTATCATTTTACCACAAGCACCCAGCTTATCCCTAAGGTTTTTTACGTGTACATCTATTGTCCTGTCATACACAAGTTTATCATCACCCCAGAGCCTTTTTCTTTTTAAAAGCTGGTCCCGTGTAAACACCCTTCCTTTTCCCTCGCCAAGTGCTTCCAGTATCTTGAATTCAGTGGTAGTCAGGTCAACTTTTTTATCCTTAACAAATACTTCGTACTTTTGGGTATAAATTTTAATATCGCCAAGCTGGATTGTCTCATTTTCATCTTCTACGGTGTTCATACGCCTTAGCACTGATTTAACCCTTGCTACAAGTTCTCTCGGGCTGAAGGGTTTTACAATGTAGTCATCGGCCCCGAGTTCAAGGCCTACTACAACATCAGCTTCGGTGCCCTTGGCTGTAAGCATTATTATTGGCATAGATGCAGTGGATTTTTTGCCCTTTAACATCCTGCAAAGTTCAAGGCCGTCAGTTCCGGGGAGCATAATATCCAAAAGCGCAAGGTCCGGTGTTACCGATTCGAGATAAAGCAAGAAATCCTTGCCATTATAAAACTCCTTAATCTTGAAACCCTCTCTCTTCAAATGATGGCCTACTAGTTGAAGTATGTCCTTTTCATCATCAACGATTGCAATTACCTTTTCCATATATTATAAATTTCCTATGAAAATTTATTTATTACAATGATTGTATAACACTGTATATATTAAATAAATATCTCTTAACATTTTCTTAACATTTATTTCATACTTTCTTAACACGTCAGGATTACATTATTAGCGTGAATCAGAATAGCATTAAGGAGACAAGTATGCACAAAAGGAGGTTTAAAGTGAGACCTCTCATTTTGATTTTAGTCGGCTTAATAATAACAGTTCCCTTTGGCAGTGTTAATTCAGAGGAGATAGTAGCAACATCACAATCGAGATACCATGTAGAACTTCAGGAACTGAAAAAACAGATGCAGCAGCTTCAGGACCAGATAAACATGCTTGAAATCCAGAATCAGGAAGTCAACCAGAAACTTTATGATGCAATGAGCGCTGAAAAAGCTGTCTGGACTGAGAAGTTTGAAGCTGGTTATAAAAAAGGGCTTTATTTTAAATCTAAAGATGGCAACTGGAAAATGAAATTCAGAATCCGTGGACAGTTTACAGCTCTTGTAAGAGACCAAAAAGATGGGTTAACAAGAACAAACTTTACTATTACAAGATTAAGATTTAAGTGGAACGGAAATGCATTCAGGCCGTGGTTCCTCTATACTGTTCAATTAGGTGCAAAGGACGATGTGGCACTGAGAGATATGTACTTTGATATTGCATATAATAAACAGATTGCACCAAGAGTAGGTCAGTACAAAGTACCTTTTGGAAGGCAGGAACTGACATCTTCATCAGTATTGCAGTTTGTATTAAGATCGATTGTAAATGCCGAATTTGGCTATGGACGTGATAGAGGATTCGGTATAAATGGCGTGGCGGGTCAGAATTTTGCTTATGGTGCGGGTATATTTAATGGTGCAGGAAGAAATGATATATCGCTAAATTCAAACCTGTTATGGGCCGGAAGAACTCAGTTTATGTGGAGTAACGGGGGAAAGCTGAAATATTCGGGCAGTGATTTTGTTTCAGGCGGTGATTACAAATTAATTCCTAACTTCACAAAAGTAGCTGGAGGTGTTTTTACCGCTGGTGCGGGTGTAGCGGGAATTAAAATTAACAGGAATCAGGATCCGAATGTTCCAGCAGGTGGCATAGGACGAAGAATGGACGAACTGGGGACAGATGTAGCCCAGGTAACCTCAATTACAGGCGATATTAACTATAAGCATCCAAGATTTAACGTGCAGGGTTCTTACTATGGCAGATGGATTAGTCCAGATGATATAGAGGGAAGTACAGCATTTGACCAGGGATTCAATGTCCAGGCTGGTTTATTCGTTGTGCCAAGAGAATGGGAAATTGCTGGTAGATTTTCCTATATTAAATATGATGACGGAACGGATGTCGTCCTCGGTGAAGGAGCTGCAAGAGATAGAACTTATGGACTAACAGGCGGACTTAATTATTACATTTCTAAAGATCACAGATGGAAGTTACAGGCTACCTATTCATATCTAAATACCGAAGATGAGGATGGGACAGAAACAGTAGCTGATAGCATATTCCAAGCTCAGTTACAGGCTTTATTCTAAAAAAAGACTGTTTAAATCACCTCTCCAAACCTATAATTAGAGTAAAAACCCGGTAATTAATTTGCCGGGTTTTTATGCTTTCAAAA
>JAUXJP010000230.1 GCA_030624695.1 Candidatus Dadabacteria bacterium
CCAAAATTGAGAGCTGGTATCTTGACCTGTCCATGATAAGAAAATACTGGGGCAGTGAAAGGGTTTATCATCATACGGCCCCTATTTCTATGATTTATGCACTTAGGGAAGGACTTAGGATTATTCTGGAAGAAGGACTTGAAGACCGTTATAAAAGACACCAGATGGTTGGAGACTATTTAGTAGAGGAAATAAGCAAGCTCGGATTTAATTTATTTGCCCAGGAAGGACACAGGCTGCCTATGCTTGTTTCAGTAATACTCCCCGAGGGTATTGATGATGACATGGTAAGAACAAAGCTGCTCCGGGAACATGGGATTGAAATTGGTGTTGGCCTTGGTAAAACAAGGGGTAAAATATGGAGAATAGGTTTAATGGGCGAATCATGTACAAAAGGGAATGTAGATATTTTTATAAGTGCATTAAAAGAAATAATAAGCTAGCTTTTATTAAGGTAATTGATGTATAAAAAGCAATATAGATACATCTTGACATTATATTAGATTTTGGTAGAATGACACACCTTATTGTTAAGGAAAATAGTATGAAATCATATATGGCAAAAAACGAAGAAGCAGACCAGAAATGGTTTATAATTGATGCTGAAGGTAAGACTGTTGGCAGGCTTGCTACGAAAGTTGCAACGTTGCTCAGGGGTAAAGGAAAACCACAATTCACTCCTCACGCTGATATTGGTGATTTTGTTGTAGTTATTAATGCTGAAAAAGTGAATTTTACAGGTAATAAATGGAGCCAAAAAACTTATTACTGGCATACGTCTTATCCAGGTGGTTTAAAATCAATTACAGCTGAAAAATTAAAAGAGAAAGAACCAGAAGAAATTTTAAGAAAAGCTGTTTGGGGTATGCTGCCGAAATCTAAATGGCAGAAAACTTTGATAAACAGATTAAAAGTATATGCGGGTGAATCACACCCTCATTTGGCTCAACAGCCAGAGGCACTGGAGGTTTAATTAATTGTCTGAAACTTTATTTAACGGAACTGGACGTAGAAAAACATCAGTAGCCAGGGTTTGGTTAAGACCGGGCAAAGGCAGTTTTAAGATTAACAACAGGGAACTTAACGAATATTTTCCTCGTGAATCATGGCAGATACAAGTCAGGGAGCCCCTTGAATTAACAGAAACTGACGGACAGTACGATATACTTGTAAATGTTCAGGGTGGTGGTTTAACAGGACAAGCCGGAGCAGTCAGACACGGACTTTCCAGGGCGTTGCTTCAATCCAATGACACACTTCGTAAGAAACTAAAAGTTGCCGGATTACTAAGACGTGACTCAAGAATGGTTGAGAGTAAGAAATACGGTAAAAGAAAAGCAAGAAGAGGACAACAGTTCTCAAAGAGGTAATTTCTTCTTGTCGAAAATTTCTAAAAAAACAGATTCACCTGAAATTAAAATTGCTTCCCACAAGGGAAAACTCGGTGTATTGCTTCCCGGAATGAGTGGTGCTGTAAGCACGACCTTTATTGCCGGTGTTGAAGCTATAAAAAAGGGTATAGGAAGGCCTATAGGGTCTCTGACCCAGATGGGTACAATACGCCTTGGCAAAAGAACTGATAAAAAATCCCCGTTAATAAAAGATTTTATAGGTTTAGCTGATATAAAAAACATAGTTTTTGGCGGATGGGATATATATCCTGACAACTGTTATGATGCAGCTATAAAAGCGGGTGTACTTAAAAGCGATCTATTAGATAAATTAAAACCGACTCTTAAAAAATCTTCACCGATGAAGGCTGTTTTCAGTCAACAGTATGTAAAAAATCTTTCAGGGACTCATGTTAAAAAAGGCAAGACTAAAATGGGCCTTGCCCAGCAACTAATAAAAGATATAAATAAGTTTAAAAAAGATAATAAATTAGACCGCCTTGTAATGCTTTGGTGCGGAAGTACTGAAGTGTATCTCAAAACAACCAAGGTGCACAGCACATTAAAAAGTTTTGAGCAGGGCCTCAAAAAGAACAGCAAAGATATACCGCCTAGTATGATTTATGCATATGCTGCAATTAAATGTGGTATTCCATACGGAAACGGTGCCCCTAACCTATCAGCTGATGTCCCGGCACTTGAAGAACTTGCAATAGAAAACAAAGTGCCGATAGTCGGTAAAGATTTTAAGACGGGGCAGACACTTATGAAAACTATTCTTGCTCCGGGTTTTAAGAGCAGGCTACTTGGGATAAATGGCTGGTTTTCAACTAACATTCTTGGAAACAGGGATGGCGAAGTACTGGATGACCCATGGTCATTTAAGACCAAGGAAGAAAGTAAGCTTAGTGTGCTGGATTCAATTTTTCAGCCACATCTTTATCCTGCACTTTATTCTGATTTTTACCATAAGGTAAGGATTAATTATTATCCGCCCAGGGGTGATGAAAAAGAAGCATGGGATAATATAGATATTTTTGGATGGCTTGATTACCCTATGCAGATAAAAATTAATTTTCTTTGCAGAGACAGTATTCTTGCAGCGCCGATTGCACTTGACCTTGTATTATTTCTGGACCTTGCAAAACGTGCAGAAATGTTTGGTATACAGGAATGGCTTTCATTCTATTTTAAAAGTCCGATGGCTAAAAGAGGGCTTTACCCAGAGCTTGACGTGTTCTTTCAGCATCTGAATCTGAAAAACACTCTCCGTTTTTTAAATGGTGAGAACCTGGTTTCTCACCTTGGCCTTGATTACTACGATTAGGTAATACATTAGAATAAATAATATTCCTAAAAACAATTTCAGCCAATAAACCGGTACTAAGAAGTTTTTTCTCAAATTTATTCCATATGTTTCTGTTTTTAACTCAAGTTCCCAG
>JAUXJP010000046.1 GCA_030624695.1 Candidatus Dadabacteria bacterium
ACCAAGCATTATGTCCGCGAGAAACTAGAAGCTGCGAAAAGAATTGTAAAGTGCATGCAGGAGCGTGAAAGTGCAATAAGAAAAGTTGTAGAAAAAATCACTGAAGTCCAAAAGGATTACTTTGAACACGGCGAAGAATACTTAAAACCACTCCGTCTTAAGGATATTGCCGAGCATGTTGGTGTACATGAATCAACAGTAAGCAGAATAACCAGTAAAAGATATATGCAGACCCCAAGTGGACTGATTGAATTAAAATCACTTTTTTCAAGGGGTGTTGATACTACTTCTAACGGTATACAGGTATCACTTGAACGCGTAAAATCCATGATTAAAGATATAGTAATAAACGAATCGCCTGAAAATCCTTTTTCAGATGAAGACATTTCAAAAATACTTGAACGCAGAAATATTCTCGTAGCCAGAAGAACAGTTGCAAAATACCGAACTAATCTGAACATACCATCATCATCTAAAAGAATGCTGAAAGGAGAACCTGCAAAATGAAAGTACATATAACCACGCGCCATTTGAACGACAGGAATAGGTCAAGAAAGGTAAGGGAATACGCTCAAAAAAAAATACCCCGTATTGAGCGTTATATGCACACAAAGCATGATCCGACAGAGATAAAATTAATATTAGAAGCTGAAAAACGTAACAATATTGCAGAAATAATAATAAATGACGGAGATTTTCAGACCACCGCTTCAGTAGTTGATAAGGATCATTTTGCTGCAATTGATAAAGTTGTAGACAGAATTATTAAACAGCTCAAGAGAAACTGGGAAAAAAGGTCTTCTTCCAAAAGGAAACATTTAAAAACAAATTCACTAAAGACCGACTCAATAAAATCAAAAAATAAATCTGAAAATATTTCAGATGAAAAACTACCTTTAAAACCAATGTCAGTAGAAGAAGCAAATCTACAGCTAAAAATATCAACACTAAAATTTATAGCTTTTAGAAACAGTGACAATGGAGAAATGAATGTTTTGTACAGGAACAAGAATTATGAGCTGAAACTGATTGTACCCTAAAATGAAAGTATCTAAATTCATCACAATTGAAAACATTGTTCCTGAGCTCAAAGCCGATAATAAAACTGAGGTTTTAAAAGAGCTTGCAGGTGTTATTACATCAAATTCTTCAAACCTTAATTATCAAAAAACTTTTGAAACACTTCAGGAAAGAGAAAACCTCTGCAGTACAGCAATGGATGAAGGTGTAGCCATTCCACATTGTAAGCTACATGGTATATCAAATATAATTATAGCTTTTGGCAAAAGCAGCAAAGGTATTGATTTTGATTCTCTTGATAATAAAACCACATCCCTTTTTATAATGATCTTATCCCCTGAGAATTCTTCAAAAAAACATATCCAGGCACTTGCAAAAATTTCAAATATTTTCAAAACAAATAATTTTCGCAATAATATTCTTAAATCTGATAATGCAGAAGAAATATTGGAACTTATAACTGAAGAAGATGAGTCAAAGGAATAATATATCCGTCACTGTAAATGAGCTTTTTGATAATTATTCAGACAGGCTCAAATTAGAGTGCCTGACTAACACTGTAAACCTTACAAATATAATCACTTCAATCAGGGTACAGAAACCCGGACTCAGGATTATTGAAAATAAAATTGAACTGGAAAATGGAAAAATCCAGATACTAGGAAAGACCGAGATTACTTATATAAACAAACTGGACCATGCAAATTCAACCAGGATATTACAAGAACTTACCACTCAGAATGTTCCGTGTTTTATAATTTCAAAGGGTATAAAACCAAAGAAAGAATTTATAGAATTCTTTAAAAAATCTAATATACCTCTCCTTAAGACCAAAACAACAACCGGCAAACTAATTTCTGAAATTAATGAGATACTGGCAGAAAAACTTGCCCCCATGGAAACTTTTCACGGTGTCCTGATGGACATTCATAGGTTGGGTGTACTTATACTTGGTAAAAGCGGTGTTGGTAAGAGTGAATCATCATTAGACCTTATACCAAAAGGGGCGAAGTTTATAGCTGATGATATTGTAGAGGTCCGAAGAATATCGAATACAAAACTGATCGGTTCCGGACCTGCAAATATTAAATACCTTATGGAAATAAGGGGCATTGGCATAGTCAATATTAAAGACTTATTCGGTACTACATCTGTGATGGACAACAGGGAAATTGAGATGGTCATTGAACTTGAACAATGGGACCAGAACAACGAATACGAACGCCTTGGCCTTGAAACAAAGTCCTATAAGATCTTAGATTTGCAACTTCCATATGTTATCATACCCGTAAGTCCGGGCAGGAATATAGCTACTATCATTGAAGTCGCCGTTAGAAACCAGATTCTAAAAAACAGCGGTGTAAACTCTGCACACGAGATACTTAACATAAGCAAATTGTAGTATTAAATTAAAATGAAAATAATTATTCTAAGCGGGCTTTCAGGCTCAGGAAAAAGCACGGCAATTAAAGCCCTAGAAGACATAGGTTATTATTGTGTAGACAATTTGCCTGTACTTCTAATTTCAAATTTTGTAGAGCTTTGTAAAAATTCTGATTTAAAAACAAAGAATATAGCTCTTGTAATTGATATCAGGATAAATGACCCATCAACTCTTACAGGTATATACGGTTTTCTTAATGAATTAAAAAAACAGGTAAAAAATGTTCAGCTTGTTTTTCTTAATGCTAAGAATGAGGTACTAATAAAAAGATTTAAAGAAACAAGAAGAATACATCCGCTCTCAAGAGATGGTAATATTATAGATAGCGTAAATGAAGAGAGAATAATATTAAATAATATAAGGGAATTCTCGGACCACCTAATTGACACATCCGAATACAATGTGCATGAGTTAAGAAAACATATTCAAGATGTATTTAAGGACCAGGAATCAGATACAATTTTTTTAAGCCTTATGTCCTTTGGTTTTAAACATGGTTACCCTCTGGATGCTGACATTGTATTAGATGCAAGATTCTTACCAAATCCCTACTTTGTTGAATCATTGAGACCGTTAAACGGTACCAATGTTAAAATTAGGGAATATGTACTTGCAAATGATGAGTCTAAAATTTTTGTCGATAAAATCACTGATTTACTTAGTTTTTTAATGCCCAGGTATAAAAATGAAGGTAAATCTTATCTCAATCTTGCTATCGGATGTACCGGGGGCAAACACAGGTCAGTTGTAATAACAAATGAAATAGCCAATAATTATAAAGATAACAATGTTACGGTGAAGCACAGGGATATTCAGAAATAGGACCTTATAATGATAGGAATAGTATTAATAACTCATGGTAACCTGGCAGAAGAACTACTCTCTGCTGTTAAGTTTGTATTATCCGGTGAGCCTGTCATAAAAATGGCAGGTGTTTCGCTTGATCCCAACAAGGAATTTGATACTTTTAAAAAAGTAATTGAAAAAGCCATAAAATCTGTAGACCAGGGTGATGGAATACTTCTTGTTACAGATATGTTTGGTGGTACTCCATCTAATGTTGGCCTGACATTTTTAGATGAAAATAATATAGAAGTTATTTCAGGAGTAAACCTCCCGATGCTCCTTAAACTTTCAACAATAAAGGAGAATGTATCTCTCCAGGAAGCAATTAAAATTGCAGAAAAAGCCGGAAGAGATAATATAATAGTAGCAAGTAAACTTCTTGATAATAATTAATAAACCGAGGTTAAAATGAGAGTAGACGAATTCGACAAAGTTGTAGATCAATGGAAAAATTATATTTTCAGAGGTCCTCTGGAAGAATATAGTCTTGAAATTGATCCTGATATTTCCAATGATATTGCCGCTATAGCTCTTTACTTAGATCAAAAAACAGTAAAGGCTTCTGGTGAAATCGAAGAATTTTATGATGGATACAGAAGTGCAGCTAACGATATACTTGAACTTATTGGAGTCTGCCTGGAACAAGACGATGAGAATAAAGTTGTAAAAGTTGCAATCGCACCTAACAATTCTTCTCTCCAGGAAGAACTTCAAAAGCATATCTGGGGCTGAAAATATCTATACCATTTTCTTTTAACCAAGAGTAATAACATATGAAATTTCTTGAGAATTTTGAACTGTTTCTCTTTGACCTGGACGGAGTTGTTTATATAGATGATAAGCCTATCCCAGGTGCAGTTGAAACAATAAACACCATTAAGGCATACAACAAAAAAGTTTTATTCATTACTAATAATCCTGCACGATCAAAACTTGAATACTCCGGGACATTGAAAAAGATGGGTATAAATGCAAAAAGCAGCCAAATACTCACCTCGGCAGACAGCATTTGCCGTTACCTTATGACTAAAATTAAAAATATCACAAACAAATCAGCATATGTAATTGGAAGCAAATATTTTAAAAGTCAAATCAAAAAAACAGGAATAATTATAGATAGCGGCAAAAATTTTAATAAAACCGATTTTGTAATTATGGGTGGTCACAGGCAGTTTAATTTTAATGAAATCAACATTGCTTCAATATTGATTAGAAAAGGTGCAAAATTTATCGCCACAAACCACGACCCGTTTTACCCAACACTAAACGGGCTTTCTCCTGCATCCGGCGCCCTGCTTACATCAATAGAAACGGCAAGTGAGAATAAGGCCATAGTAACAGGAAAACCAGAGAAGTATCTTTTTGATATTTCAATGGAAACAGCCCAATTTAAGAACAAAAAGAAAACACTTTTAGTCGGAGACAATTTATATACCGATATTTTGGGTGGTATTAATTTTGGAATACCAACAGTACTTACACTCACAGGTCTTACAACAAAGAAAGAATTAAAACAAAGTAATATCACTCCGGATTATATAATCTAAGACCTAAGTTACCTGGTAAAGTAATAGATATATCTTTAAACCTCCTTAATGCTAATTCCTAAAAAAATACTAAATAACAGTAATAACAAAGCTGCCCTGTATATGATTTTGGGGGGTTTTACATTTGCAACAATGGGTGCACTTACTCACGCCCTTGGAAGTAGAATTGACTGGATAGTAATTGCATTCTTTAGAATGTTTCTGACCTTTGCTTTTATTACAACAGTCCTGTCCAGGGAGAGAAAATTTCCTTTTATATTAAACAATCCTCTCCTTTGGTTTAGAAGTATTGTAGGATCAATTGCAATGCTTGCCACTTTTTATGCACTTACAAAACTTCCAATATCCGATGTCGCCGTTGTTACAGAAACAAGACCAATCTGGGTGGCACTTCTTGCCGGATTTATTCTTGGAGAATCCACGCGGAGTAAGATTTGGATATCAATTGTACTTAGTATTATAGGTGTGCTTATTATTGAAAAACCCTATTTTGAGCAAAAAAACTTTGCAGTATTTGCGGCACTCCTTGCTTCAGTGCTTGGAGCAGTGGTAATGATCTGCCTTCGAATATTAAAAGATATTGAATCAAAAAGAATAGTGGCTCATTTTTCCGGAACTGCATGCATAGTTTCCCTGGTATGTTTACTTATATTTAAAAAAGATATAATTCCCGGAATACAGTTTGATGTTATTACAATAGCCATGTTACTCGGAGTTGGTATCTTTGGAACAATCGGACAGCTTGCTATGACAAAGGCTTTTGCTATAGGCGAGGCCCCTGTTGTTGCAACTGCAGGATTTATAAAAATAGGGTTTTCGGCTGTCTACGACATAATTATCTGGAAATATGTTTTTGAATATTCAACGATTCTTGGGATATTACTTATATTAGTAGCTACAACTCTTATTTTTAACACCAGTATTTTCAACTTTAGTAACAGATTAAGGGATTTTCTGAGAAACAGCAGATTTCCATACTACTAAGCCTTCTTTGTTTATATATCCCCATGTATCATCATCAAATTCTACGAGTGCAAGTTCTCCATTAAAAGGCAGTGCAGTTTTGTAGTTAAGGCTTATTAGAATTTTCCCCTCTTTGTTAATATATCCCCATTTTCCTTTATATCTGACTGCAGCATAACCCTCATGAAAATCACCTACTTTGTCGAACTTGGGCTTAATTACAACTTTTCCCTTACGGTTGATAAAACCCTGCTTACCTCTATAAGTGATTGCAGCATATTTTTCACTAAAATGTCTTGCATCTTCGGAATGTGGCACCAATACCATATTTCCAAAGGTGTCTATGTAGGCGATATGACCTTCAAATACTACTTTTGCTAATCCTTCAGAAAAACCCTGTGCTACATCAAATACGGGATTAATTGCAAATTCCCCTTCTTTATTTATATATCCGGATTTTCCTTCGTAAAGTACAAGGGCCCTGCCATTTGAAAATATATGTGCCAGATCAAAACGTGGTGGTATGAGAGTATTTCCGGATGTATCGATATATCCCCAGAGATCTTCAGTTTTAATACTGGCAACACCTTCACTAAAATGTAGTACTTCTTCATAAGCAGGTTCTATAACCAGCTCACCTAAATTATTTATAAACCCGTATTTATCATTAATCTTTATATGAGCAAAACCATTTGCAAACTGATGTGCTTCGTCAAATACAGGCTTTATAACAATTACACCTGATTTATTGACATATCCCCATCTGTTATCTATTTTCACAAGGCCAAGGCCTTCTGAGAATTTATATGCTGCATCATAAGATGGATCAATAACAGTCATACCTTTGCTGTTGATATATCCCCACTTGCCTTTATCTTCAACTGGATAAAGATAAATATTATTGTTATTTTCTGTTGCAATAGAATTTATTACAAATAAAGTATTTATAACTAGGGCTAATATTAAAGTTGATAGCAGATAAAATGACCTATAATTATTTAACACTCTGAACCTCCGGTGAATAAGATGAAGATATACAAAACAATCCTGACCCTGTTATTAATTCTAACTACACTGTCCCTCGTAAACTGTAGTAAGATACCTACTGAAAAAATATATAAAAAACCTGAGAATAAAATACCACAAACCACGAAAGATGAATCAGCTAAAACACAGTCTGATAATTCCATAGTATTAAACACAACCGAGGATAAAGCACTGGATGCAACCCTATTTGGAGTGAAATGGATAAAATGGAAACTCTTCAGTGAAAATTATGACAACGGGATAATACTACTTAAGGAAGCATACGTATACAGTGAAAATGATAAATTAATACGTATTTACCATTGGCCGCCAAAAAGCAGTATGGCCCAGTCAGATATCACAGGGTATTTAAATAAAATTGCTG